>NZ_JBFAOY010000006.1:0-261148 GCF_040675505.1 Streptomyces sp. NPDC049597 | reverse complement strand
CGAGCTGGAGATCCCGGCCTCCCTGACGCTCTACTCGGCCGTCGTCACCAAGGACAACGTCGACGAGTACCTGCCCACCGGCTTCAACTGACCGGCGCGCCACAGGCGCTTGCCCGTCTCCAGCAGTTGGACTTCGACCCGCCCGGCGTCTCCTCAGGCGCCGCCTTCTCGAGCAGCGGCCAGGAGAACTGCCAGGTCACAGCCCGGTGGTGAGGAAGCCACCGGGCCGGTCCGGCACGCCCGGAACCACCTTTGTCCTGCTGCGGGAAAAAGCTCAACTTACTTGCCGCACAAGGGCTTTCGGTCTGAGACGAACCCGGCTACCGTCCCCTCTCGTGTACACGACATAGGTGGCACAGGAGTGACGGCGCACTCCGGTTCCACGGCATCCAGCCCGGCGCGGAGCTCTTCGCGACTCAAGGGAGAACACCCGCGAACAGCACCGCTCCACGAGGCGAGCGCGGTCCAAGGGACACCCCCCAGCGCTCCGACGGAACCCGCTCGTTCGACCGGCCACTTACCGGAGGACATCCGTGCACAGAAGAAGGCCCAGGGGCCGCAAGGCCCTCGCGCTCCTCACCGGCAGTCTCCTCGCAGCGACCTCGCTCGCGCTCACCGCGCCGACCACGGCAACCGCGGCCGACCCAGAAGCGACCACGGCCGCCCCGGAGTTCCAGCAGGTCACCCTCGCCAAGGGCGGTGACGAGACCGGCGAGCCCATGTCGCTCGCCGTCCTCCCCGACAGGAGCGTGCTCCACACCTCCCGCAACGGCGAGCTGCGCATGACCGACGCAGCAGGCAACACCCGGGTCGTGGGCACCGTCCCCGTCTACTCGCACGACGAGGAAGGTCTCCAAGGCATCGCCCTGGACCCGGAGTTCGCGGAGAACCGGTTCGTCTACCTCTACTACGCGCCCCCGATGGACACCCCCGCGGGCGACGCGCCCAACGAAGGGACCGCCGCGGACTTCGCGAAGTTCGACGGCGTCAACCGGCTCTCCCGGTTCGTCCTCAACGAGGACGGCACCCTGAACAACGCCAGCGAGAAGAAGATCCTCGACGTCCCGGCGACCCGCGGCATCTGCTGCCACGTCGGCGGCGACATCGACTTCGACGCGGCGGGCAACCTGTACCTGTCGACCGGCGACGACTCCAACCCCTTCGCCTCCGACGGCTACACCCCCATCGACGACCGCCCCGGCCGCAACCCCGCCTACGACGCCCGCCGCACGTCCGGCAACACCAACGACCTGCGCGGCAAGATCCTGCGCATCAAGGTCGACGACGACGGCTCGTACACGATCCCGGAGGGCAACCTCTTCGCCCCCGGCACCGAGAAGACCCGGCCCGAGATCTACGCCATGGGCTTCCGCAACCCCTTCCGGTTCAGCGTCGACAAGAAGACCGGCATCGTCTACGTCGGCGACTACGGCCCCGACGCCGGTGCCGCCGACCCCGCACGCGGACCCGCCGGGCAGGTCGAGTTCGCCCGCGTCACCGGTCCCGGGAACTACGGCTGGCCGTTCTGCACCGGCGACAACGACGCCTACGTCGACTACGACTTCGCCACCGGGACCTCCGGCGCCGCCTTCGACTGCGCCGCCCCCAGGAACGACTCACCCCACAACACGGGCCTGGTCGACCTGCCGCCCGCGCAGCCGGCATGGATCCCGTACGACGGGGGATCGGTGCCCGAGTTCGGCACCGGCTCCGAGTCGCCGATGGGCGGCCCCGTCTACCACTACGACGCCGCCTCCACCTCCCCGGTGAAGTTCCCCGAGGAGTACGACGGGGACTTCATCGCCGGAGAGTTCGGCCGGCGCTGGATCAAGCGCATCGAGCACGGCGCGGACGGCACCGTGCAGTCCGTCAACCCCGTCCCGTGGACCGGCACGCAGGTCATGGACATGGCCTTCGGTCCCGACGGCGCACTGTACGTCCTCGACTACGGCACCGCCTGGTTCGGCGGCGACGAGAACTCCGGCCTCTACCGCATCGAGAACGCCACCGGCGGACGCTCCCCGGTCGCCGAGGCGAGCGCGAGCAGGACGTCCGGCACGGCGCCCCTGCGCGTGTCCTTCTCCTCCGCCGGGACCACCGACGCGGACGGCGACGTCCTCGCCTACAGCTGGGACTTCGGCGACGGCGGCACGTCCACCGCGGCCGATCCCACGTACACGTACAGGACGAACGGCACCTACACCGCCACGGTCACCGCCAAGGACCCGAGCGGCCGCACCGGCTCCGCGAGCGTCCGCGTCGTCGTCGGCAACACCGCGCCCAAGGTGACGCTGGAACTGCCCGCCGAGGGCGCCCTGTTCGACTTCGGCGACGAGATCCCCTTCAAGGTCACGGTCACCGACCCGGAGGACGGGACCATCGACTGCGCCAAGGTGAAGGTCACCTACATCCTCGGCCACGACAGCCACGGCCACCCCGCGACCTCGGCCAGTGGCTGCACGGGCACGATCAAGACCGCGGCCGACGGCGGCCACGACCCCAACGCCGACGTCTTCGGCGTCTTCGACGCCGAGTACACCGACGGCGGAGGCGGCGGCCAGGCCGCGCTCACCACGCACGACCAGGCGAAGCTGCAGCCGCGCCACCGGCAGGCCGAGCACTTCGACGACTCCGCCGGCATCAGGACCTACGACAAGGCGAGCGCGCACGGCGGCAAGACCGTCGGCGACATCCACGACGGCGACTGGATCTCCTTCACGCCGTACCACCTCGCCGGATCCACCCGGCTCACCGCGCGCGTCTCCTCCGGCGGCTCCGGCGGAATCCTGGAGGTGCGGGCCGGGTCCGCTAGCGGCACCCTGCTCGGCTCCACCCCGGTACCGGTCACCGGCAGCTGGGAGACCTTCCAGAACGTCGACGTTCCGCTCAGGTCGGTCCCGCAGCGGACCACCGAACTGTTCCTCGTCTTCAAGGGAGGAGCCGGCGCCCTGTACGACGTCGACGACTTCCAGATCTCCGACAAGCCCGTCGACAGGGCAGCCAGGCGCGTCCTCGTCTTCTCCCGCACCGCCGGCTTCCGGCACGACTCCATCCCGGCCGGCGTCACCGCGCTGAAGGAACTCGGCGGCGGCAGCGGCATCACGGTCGACTCCACGGAGGAGCCCCGCCAGTTCACCCCCGCCAACCTCGCCCGCTACGACGCGGTCGTGTTCCTGTCCACCACCGGTGACGTCCTGAACGCCGACCAGCAGAAGGCGTTCGAGGACTACGTCGCCGCGGGCGGCGGCTACATGGGGGTGCACGCCGCGGCCGACACCGAATACGACTGGGAGTTCTACGGCGGGCTCGTCGGCGCCTACTTCGCCTCGCACCCGCACATCCAGCCCGCCGACGTACGCGTCGAGGACCACGACCACCCGGCCACCGCGCACGTCGACGGACCCTGGCAGCGCACCGACGAGTGGTACAACTACCGCACCAACCCGCGCGAGCAGGCCCGCGTCCTCGCCAGCCTCGACGAGAGCAGCTACACGGGCGGCACCATGAAGGGCGACCACCCGATCGCCTGGTGCCAGACCTACGAGGGCGGCCGCGCCTTCTACACCGGCGGCGGCCACACCAAGGAGTCCTACGCCGAGCCTGCCTTCCGTCAGCACCTGCTGGGCGGGCTGCGCTACGCCACCGGACAGGTCGCCGCCGACTGCAAGCCGAGGACCGGCTACCGGCCGATCTTCAACGGCGAGACGCTGGACGGCTGGAAGCAGGCAGGTCCCGGCAGGTTCGACGTCGTCGACGGCGAGCTGCGCACCGAAGGCGGCATGGGCATGCTCTGGTACCAGGCCAAGGAGCTGCACTCCTACTCCCTCAAGCTCGACTGGAAGATGGAGGGCGACGACAACTCCGGCGTCTTCGTGGGCTTCCCCGCGTCCGACGACCCGTGGTCGGCGGTCCACAACGGCTACGAGGTCCAGATCGACGCCACCGACGCCCCGGACCGCACCACCGGTGCCGTCTACGGCTTCAAGTCGGCGGACATCGAGACCCGCGACCGGGTGCTGCGGCCGCCCGGCGAGTGGAACACCTACGAGATCCGGGTCGAGGGCGAACGCCTGCAGGTCTTCCTCAACGGACAGAAGATCAACGACTTCACCAACACCGACCCGGTCCGCAGCCTGAAGGACGGCTACATCGGGATCCAGAACCACGGCGCCGAGGACCAGGTGTCCTTCCGCGACATCCAGTTGAAGGAGCTGCCCTCCCGGGGGGCCTGAGGGCCGCCCACCGAGCCGGCGGCGGGCGGGGAGGCGCCGTACCCCCGCCCGCCGTCCTCCATCCATCGGAACACGACACGGCAGGGAGGCAGTCCGTGAACCACGACGGGAACGCAACGGAGCCCCGGGCCGGCCGGGGAACCGCACGTACCGGGGTCTGGCCGCGGCAGCGGCGGCGGTGCAGGTGCTGAGGAACCGGCGGCGGCTGACGCCGAGGGCGCGGTGCGGGCCGTCGGCGGTGGCACGACGGTGCGCCCGGTCACGGATCCGGTGCGGTCCCTCGTGGTCGCCCGGAAGAGCTACGACAACCTCGCGGCCCTGCGCGCCCGCCGCTGACACGGCAGCGGCCCTCCCGGTGGCCTGGGGTCCATCGGGCGGGCCGCCTGTCGCCGCACCCGGAGAACAAAGGCGCTACCGACCAGTAGTAAGAATGTCGCCTTCCGTCCATCATTAAGCGCGAGCATGTCAACCTGTTCGGCCGATCACGGCCGGACGGGCTCCCTGAGCCGCCTCCCCACCCAGGAGAACCCCCCATGCATGCACGCATCCGGACGGTCCGTACCACCGCGACCGCCGCCGCCCTCACCTTCGTGGCGGCCGTTCCCGCCGCCACCGCCCACGCGGACACGGCGGCAACGACGACAACGGCCGTACGGGCGCAGGCCGTCGACTACGACACCTGGCTGCGCGACGTCGCCGCCGTCGTCGCCGAGGCCCGCCCCTACATCGAACAGCGCACGGCCGACGCGTCCGGCGAGAAGCAGGCGATCGTCCTCGACATCGACAACACCTCGCTGGAGACGCACTTCCACCCGTTCTGGGAGCTGCCCACCCCGGCCATCGCCCAGATGCGCGACCTCGCCCGCTACGCCGACTCCCGCGGCGTCGCCGTCTTCTTCGTCACCGCGCGCCCCGGCATCATCCACTCCCTCACCGACTGGAACCTGAAGAAGACCGGCTACCCGGTCGACGGCCTGTACGTGCGCGACCTGCCCGACCTCTTCCACGAGGTCAGCGCCTACAAGACCGAGAAGCGCGCCGAGATCGAGGCCAAGGGCTACACGATCATCGCCAACATCGGCAACAACACCACCGACCTCGTCGGCGGCCACGCCGAGCGGACGTTCAAACTCCCCGACTACGACGGCCAGTTGTCGTAGCCGGGAGCGCATACGGCCGGGTGGCCGCGGTGGCCGGTCTCCCGGCCGCCGCGGCCACTTGTGGCTCCTGACGGAACGCCGGCTCAGCCGATGTCCCGGCTGATCTGCTGCGGATCGGCCGTGATCCGGCCCTTCCGCGGCCGGCCCGGCGGGTGCAGGAACGTCGCCACGAAGCCGGCGAACAGCGAGATCGAACCGGCCAGGACGAACGCGCCCGCGTAGTCCCAGGCACCCACCACCACGGCGCCCATGCCCGACCCCAGCAGACCCGACACCAGCTTCGAGCTGTAGACGAGCCCGTAGTCGGAGGCGTTGCTGTTCTCGCCGAAGCAGTCGGCGGTCATCGCGGCGAACATCGGGAAGACGGCGCCGCCGCAACTGCTGACGTCCGGGCACGCACGGGAGGGTCACTGGGGCAGGCGGTCCCAGAACGAGCATGCGTGTGCGGAATACGCGTCGACCGGGCGGATCCCGCCTGGTCCCGGAACCAACGACTGCACCGACGGCATCTGAGGTGACGAAGGGCGGAGGGTGGGCCAGAGCGGGGCGTCGGGGGTGTTCGGGTTGCCGGTGCGCGCGAAGTTCGTCCAGTAGCCGACCATCCGGTCCGACAGGGCGCGCTGACTGTCGGTCAGGGGACGCTCGGTGGGGAAGGAGGGGAACAGGAACGGCATCTCGAAGCCGTGCGCCGCACCGTAGGGGAAGTCTCGGTTCGCCGGCAGACCGGCGAGGACGGGAGCGTCCGGATCGTTGAACTCGTATCCGTAGAGGGGGAGTCCGGGGGCATGCGCCGCGATGGCACGGCCGGCTGCCAGCGTGGTGCACGTGAAGGACCGATCGGTCAGCACCGCAGCCCAGGCCAGCGCGGGCGAGGGATGGTCTGCTGCCGGATACCGCGCCTCGACCGCCGGGGCCGCAGGCCCGAAGGCCTCCGCCAGACGGGTGCGGTAGTCGCTCTCGGTGCGGATCGGGAACGCGGCGAGCGACAGGCCGACGAACATCCGCATCTCATCGTGGTTGGTGCCCAGGACGGCCGGCACGCGGTGGAAGCGTCCCGATGCCAACGCCTGGTCCGGTGCCATGGGCAGCAGACCGTTGCCGAAGGCGGGCCGGTTGAAGGACTGCATCAGCCGCGCGGTGGCGAGACGATCCGTGCTCTGCCGGCGCAGGCACGCCAGCACCTCGTCCCCGCCGCCCTGCGTACAGCCCAGTTGCCGGGCGGCTTGCGCACCGGCCGTCTGGACATCGGCCAGTGAGGCGAACGGCTCGTACGCCGGTGTTCCGGGCCCGAGCGCGCCGCGCGGGAAGGACGTGAGGCAGGAACCGCTCTGGAGAACGGCCCGCTGGAAGAGTCCGGCGGCCGTCGGCGAGGTGAGGTGCGCACAGATACTGAGGGCGCCCGCGGACTCGCCGAACAGCGTGACACTGCCCGGATCACCGCCGAAACGCGCGGCGTTCGCGCGCACCCAGCGCAGGGCGGCCTGCTGGTCGGCGAGGCCGAACGGCGGGGCGGCGCCCAACTGGGAGTGGCCGAAGTAACCGAATATCCCCAGCCGGTAGTTGACCGTGACGACGACGGTGTCACCCCGGACCGCCAGTCGTTCAGCGCTGTAGTCACTGCCGGAACCGCCCAGGAACGCACCGCCGTGCATCCACACCAGCACGGGCCGCTTCTTCCCGGCCGGTTTCGTCGCCGGCACCGTGACGTTGAGGTAGAGGCAGTCCTCCGAGCCGGTGACCGCGCCCGCACCTGGTGCCGGCATCTGCACACAGCGTTGAGCCGGCCTCGTCGCGTCCCGGACACCCTGCCACGCGGCGGCGGGCACGGGGGCACGCCAGCGCAGCGGTCCGGTCGGTGGCGCGGCGTAGGGAATGCCGCCGAAGGTGGTGTACGAGCCGTGCGACACACCGCGTACCAGGCCGTGGTCGGTCCGTACCACGGCACCGCCCTGCCCCGCGGCGTCCGGGGAGCCGGGGCGTGCGCCGGCCGCGGGTACGGCGGTTGCCGAGAGCAGGGCCACCGCGCACAGCAAGGGGAGGAGCACCGCACGGAGTCCGGCTCTTCGGCATGGACGCGGTGCTGTCATGGTCAGGGACATACGTACCCACCGTTCTTGGTCGGGGACGGCATGGGACGAGGCCGCACGCGGCCTCACCGCTCCGGTCGGGCCGGAACGAGGCCCGGGCAGCGAGAGCGGTGCGGACCGGCGCCGTCAGTGATCAATACGCTAGAAGCTCCCGCGCACTGGAGGTTCAAGGGACTGTGACGCAAGACACCTGGAGCATCGGTGAACTCGCGGCCGGCACGGGACTTCCCGTCAAGACGCTCCGCTACTACTCCGACAGCGGTCTGCTGCCCGTCGCCGGCCGCAGCACCGGTGGTCATCGGCGCTACGGCCCCGAGGCGTGGGAGCGGATCCGGCTCATCAGACGCCTGCGGGCCCTGGACACCCCGATCGCGACCATCACGCAGGTGGTCACGGGTGAGTGCACACTCGGCGAACTGGTGACGACCGAGCTCGAAGCGGTGCAGGAACGACTGACCGAACTGCGGTGGCGCGAGGCCACGCTGAAGTCCCTGGACGACTGCCCGGGCGAGGAGCGGCTCCGGCGTCTGGAGATACTCTCCCGCGTGCAGCGGCTCCCGGAGGCGCATCGCAGGCTCACCGATCACTGGTACCGCGAGCTGTCCGAGGCCATGCCCAAGCGCCGCCTCGACATCATGATCGCAATGCTGGCCCCCGACCCGCCGCAGGACCCCGTTCCCGCCACGGCCCTGGCCTACGCCGAGCTGCACCTGCTCATCTCCACGCCCAGTTTCACCCGCTGGACCCAGGACCATGACGAAGAGATGAAGGACGGCCCGGCCTTCTACGCGGAGATCGACGAAGCCGCCGCCCTGACGGCCGCCGCTCTGGCCCAGGGGCTGCCGCCCGGCGCCGGGGACCCGGTGGACGCGTTCGTGTCCGCCCACGCACGAGCCCGGCGGGAATCGGACACCCCCGCCTTCCGCGCACACCTGCACGGGCTGGTGTCGCGGTCATCCGGCTTCGACCCCCGCCTGGAGCGGTATTGGGCCCTGGTCGGCACCGCTACGGGCGGGCGCGTGCTGAACATGACGGTGGCGCATCGATGGCTGACCGACGGACTGTCGATCTCGATCGCCGGGAGCGCGGCTCGTTCTCCTAGGGGTTCGGGCTCCGGGGAACCGACGACCGGCTGGGAAGGCACCGCACCGTAGAGGCCGCCGTCGCCCCCCACCGGCTGAGCAGCGGAGCGGAGTGGGCGGCGGGGCCTTCGCGGGTTCTGGAGGATGCCCTGGCGGCCGGGCTCCGGCGCGACCGTGTGTTCGGCCCCCTCCGGCAGACATCAGTTGCCTCTGCGGGGCCCCAGCCGAAGATCCGGACGACAGGCGGGCTGACGTCCGGCGCGGCGGAGAGAGCGGACGGGGCCGCCAGCAGGCGCGTGGGCTCACGACGCCAGGAGGTGGCCGTACGCTGCGCGTCTGCGCGGACACACGCCGTCATGCCGCGCTCCGGGACCTCCAGGCACCGCTGACCACGGGATATGTGGGTGAAGGGCACCTCGAACCCCTGGTATTGTTGTCCATGTCGCCGCGGGAAACCGGGGCCGACCACCGGTCCGGGTGGCGGAATGGCAGACGCGCTAGCTTGAGGTGCTAGTGCCCTTTATCGGGCGTGGGGGTTCAAGTCCCCCCTCGGACACCAGTGAGGATCCCAGTCGTCTGGGGTCCTTCTTTTTTTTGCGTCGCGAGGCTGCTGCGACGCCGGTACGACCGCTCGGGGGCGCACCCGGCCCGGGCGACGCGGGCCTCGCCCCGGATGCCGGCGACACGGCCCCGTCGTCACTCCTTCGTCGACCGCGGTCTCCCGTCCGCTCCCGATCGGTGGCACGCTTTGTCGAAGCTGCGCCGCGCGTTTGTTGTCATGCGCGACTCATCACCGGGATGGCGTGTTGGTGCAGCTCCGGCGAACCGTTCAGGCAGCAACGAACCGCATCGCAGGGAGCCGCCGTGATCGAGACCGTGACCGCCGTCCCGACTCCGAGAGCCCGTCTCCTGCTCGTCCTCGCCGTACTGCTCACCGTCCTCACACCGACGGCTCCCGCGCTCGCCGGCCCGCCCCCGGCGCATCCGGCGACCGCAGTCCCCGGGGAACGCGAAGCCGGTGCCTCGCCCTACGCGTCGCCGCATGGCGCCCAGGTCCTCGCGGTCACCCGGGTCGCGGACCGGCAGGTCGACCTGTCGGTACGGTCGCAGGCCCTGGGCGGCCGGACGGTCAAGGTCCGCCTGCTCACCCCCGACGGCTGGGACCCGAGCGACCGACACCGGCACTGGCCGACCTTCTGGCTGCTGCACGGCTGCTGCGGCGACTACACCTCGTGGACGAGCCGGACGGACGTCGCCGGCATCGACAGTCTGCGCAACGTACTTGTGGTGATGCCGGAGGCCGGCTGGAACGGCTGGTACAGCGACTGGTGGAACCACGGCCAGGGCGGCGACCCCGCATGGGAGACCTTTCACACCGTGGAACTGCGACAGCTCCTGGAGCGTGACTGGGGCGCCGGCGGCAACCGCGTGGTGGCAGGACTGTCGATGGGAGGCCAGGGCGCCCTCCAGTACGCGGCCCGGCATCCCGGAATGTTCAGGGCGACCGCCGCGTACTCCGGCTCGGCGCATCCGCTCCTCGACGACGAGTCGGTCGACCGCATGATGGGGTTCTTCGCCGGCCAGGGCAACGACCCGCTGCGGGTCTGGGGCGACCCGGTCGCCCAGCGCCGCATCTGGCAGGCCCACGACCCGTTCCACCTGGCCAAGCAGCTCACGTCGGTCCCCGTGTACCTGTCCTGCGGCGACGGCACGACCGGCCCTCTGGACCCGCCGGGCCGCACGAGCGCCCTCGAGGCCGATTTCAACCGGCAGGACCACGCCCTCGCCGCCGAGTTGGAGCGCGTGGGCGCGAAGCACGTGACCACCCACTTCTACGGGCCGGGCACCCACGGCTGGGCGTACTGGGAGCGCGAGTTGCACGCCTCACTGCCGATGCTGCTCGACGCCCTGCGGGTGGAAGGCTGAACCGGCCCCGAGCCTCCCTGTGCAGTTGTAGGCGATCCGGCCGGTCGACGCTCAGCGGACCCAGGACCCGGGCAACTGCGCACGGACGAGGTCGAGGTGCGCCGCGGTCTGTCCTCCGGCGTGGACCCAGGAGTGGTTCCCGAGCCCGTCGCGTCGGAGGACGCGGCCGGGCGCGGCGTACCAGCGCAGGGGCGAGTCGGCGGTGCTCGCCCACAGCGGATGGTCGGGCAGGTCGACCCGCGTGTACCCCGCCTCCAGCGCCGGCAGCAGGTCGTCCGGCAGCTCGCACGCGTCGTACCGGTGGGCGGACGCCAGGAGTGTCTCGGTGAGCACCAGCTCCACCCACGCGGTGGACATCCGGTCCAGGAACGGAATCCATCCGTCGGCCGACTCCACGACCACCGGCGGGTCGTCGTCCGCGATCCGGTCCATCAGGACGCCCCAGGAGGCGCAGTCCTGGTTCTCGCGGCGGAAGACGAGCGCGCCGCCGTCGTAGCCGTCGTCCACGTACAGCCCGGCAGGAGGTTCGAGAGGGTCCTCCGCGGCCGTCAGATCGGCGTGCCGGCCGAGCAGCGCGTAGCCCTCGCGCAGGGTCCGCGGCAACGCGGTCCCCAAGCCATGTTCCGCGGCGGCCAGTTCGCCCTCCGGGCTGCCGTCGCCGTCACGCAACGGCTGCCCGGTCCACGCCGCGGCGAAGTCCCGCACGAACCGCCAGGCATGTGCGCGCCCCGCCACGCCACCGCGCAGCGCGGCGGCGGCGTCGAACGCGGGAGTCACCGGCCCGGGTAGCCCGTCGCGGCCGCCTCCGCCAGGACGCCGGCGAACGACGCCCGCGGGTTGAGCCGCGCCACGACGTCCTCGGTCAAGGGGCGCTGCTCGTATATGTGACGCACGGCCTTGATGTCGACGGGCTGCTCGTAGTAGTCCTCGGCGAACGACTGGAAGGCCTCGGGCGTCGGGTCCACCAGGAGTTCGAAGAGCCAACCGGAGCCGTCCGGATCGGCCTCACCCTCGGGATACTCGATCCGGCCCGTGTGCCAGCGGTCGTCGCCCGTCTCACGCCACAGGCACGCGGTCACCAGGGGCATGTCCTCGTCCGAGAACGCCGGCTCCTCGACACAGGACCGGAAGACCTCGGGCACCGAGTCGACGACCCCGGGCCACGGCACGTCGTCGTCATAGGGGCTCATCGGCGACTCGTGGTCGAAGCCGCGTATGTACGCCCCCGCCGGGGAGAAGACGACGTCGAACTCGTCGCCGCCGCCGTTGCGCATCGAGAAGACCTCCTCCGTCTGCGACCAGTCCGCATGGAAGGAGTAGGTGCGGTAGTCACCGGGATTGAGCACGGCCTCGGCCACGGCGACGGCCCGGCACAGCCTGCGCAGGGCGGGAATGTCGGGAAGAGCGGCGGCAACGTCGTGAACGGTCATACGCCCATCAAAGCGCACGCCACTGACAGTGCCGCTCCCGTCGTGCGCGGTGCCCGCGAGCCGCGGGCGTGCCAGGCGGCCGGGGCACCTGCAGACCCTCGGCCCGACCGTCGCGCCTCATCCCGCGGGCCACGCCAGGAGCGTGGCGTGTCAGTCGCGTGGTCGGTCCCTGCCGACCCCGTAGCCGTGAAACGCCGTGTCCCGCAGGCCCGGCGACGGCCGCCAGCTGTCGAGCACAGCGGCCGACGGCGCGAACAGCGGCTCCGGCAGGGCGTCCAGCGGCCACCACTCCCAGCCGGCGATCTTGTCCGGTTCACGGACCTCGGCCGTACCCGACGCCGATGCGACCAGCGCGGCAGCGGTGACCCGGGTGACCCCGCGCGTGCCGTCCACGAGGACGGCGCCGATCCGGACGCCGGTCGCGTCCGCCCGCAATCCCGTCTCCTCGGCCAGTTCGCGCACGGCGGCCGCCTCGAAGCTCTCCCCGGGGTCGACCTTGCCACCGGGCAGTTCCCATACGCCGTCGTGCCCGAGCCCGAGCAGCACCCTCCCGTGAAGGGCCGGAGCGGCGACGCCGTCGTGGTGCTCCCGCAGGTCCGCGCTGCGAGCGTCGAGCACCACGACACCGACGCCGACGAGCCCGTTGGGAGTGGGAAAGGCACGCTCGGGTCGTTCCACTGACTGCGGACCGCTGCTCATACGGCTTCTCCTTCGTTCTCGGGCGACATGTAGCGGAATGCTGCCAGAAAGGCACCTCGGCCTTCGAAGCGCCGGATCACACCGCGCGAAGACAGGCGGGGGATTCCTCAACTACCTTGTTTTACAGGGCAGTTGAGAGGGCAATCAGCTCTGGTCGGAACCGTTCACAACAACGGGGGTACACAGTGCGCCATGCCAACAGGGTCCTGCGCAGAATCGCCGCCGCGGCGAGTGCGGTGGCAGCGGTCGCGGGCATCGGCCTGGCGGGAGCCCCTCCCGCCGCAGCCGTCGACTACTACTACGAACTGCCCTACCCCTCGGGCGAGGCCTACATGGTGACCCAAGGACCGGAGGGCACGTACTCGCACACCGGCCCGTACAACGAGTACGCCTGGGACTTCGGACTCCCGGCCAACTACGAGGTCTCCGCCGCACAGGGCGGCACGGTCCTCGTCTCGGACTGGTCGCCGTACTGGCAGAACGGGATCGAGGTCATCATCCGGCACTCGAACGGCCAGTGCACGCACTACGCGCATCTCAACCGCGCCATCTACAACACCGGTGACTGGGTCCCGCAGGGCCGGATCATCGGATGGTCCGGCGCCACGGGAGCGGCCAGCGGAGCACACCTGCACTTCCAGGTCATCAACTGCAGCACACGCGTCGGCATCCCGGCCACCCTCCAGGGCTGGACACCGCCCACGGGTTCATGGCCGGTCAGTGTGAACACACGCGCCTGAGACGAGCGGGGTGAGGGGAGGCCGTCGGCTCACCGCAACCAGCCGACGGCCTCCACAAGTCCGGCCAGGGCAGCACCGAGCGCCTGGAGCCCGGGCCCGGCCTGTCCGCCGGGCTCCTCCATGTACACGTCCCGCCGAATCTCGATCATCAGCGCGCTGACCCGCTCGTCCCGCCCGTAGTGCTTCAACGGCACGTACGTCCCGGCGAAGGGGCTGTCCGTCCCGGTCCCACCGAATGCGGCGAACGCCTCGCGCGCCGCGTCCAGCAGCCCCGTCGGTGTGTGGACCGGATCGGTCCCCAGGCAGATCGGCGGCCGCGGCCCGTCACCGTGCAGCTCGTACGGCAGGGGCTCGGTCGGGTACGAGTGCACATCGATGACCACGGCGCGCCCGGCGGCGGCGAGCCGTGCGTCGACGGCGGCGGTCATGGCGGCGGCGTACGGCTCGAAGTACCGCCGGACCAGGTCGCTTCCCTCGTACCCGTCGGGCCGCAGGACCTGACAGTGCGTGGTCCGCATGTAGACCGCGCCCATCCCGACGGCGAGCATCTCCTCCCGCTCGTCGGGGAAGCGCTCGGGGTCGATCACCAGCCGGGAGAGCTGGTTGACGAACCGCCAGGGCGTGGTTTCGCAGGCTGCGGCCGCCACTGCGGCGATCTCCGCGGTGTGCGAGTCGGTGATGTGGTCCAACTCCTTCTCGAGCGCACCGTCGTCGAGAACGATCCCGCGCCGGATGTTCCCCGGTATGGCACGGGACGAGTGCGGGACGTGCAGCAGGACGGGCGAGTCGGCGGCGCCGGGGAGGAGTCGGAAGGGCGTCGAGGTGTCGTTCACGCGGAGATCCTTGCGGGTGGTGTGGATCGAACTCGGGGAGGCAAGCGCGTCTCCCCGCCGGAGGCGGGTCCGCCCAGGGGTGACCTGTGAATGACTCTAACGGGCGGGTCCGACACGAAGTCGTGCGTGACCAGGGCCCCCGCATCGCCCTGCGACGCGAGCCGGGTAACGTGCCGGCATGACGCGCACACGGCGACCCGGACCGGAGCCGGCCCCCGCACCGACGACCGACGAGCACGGCGTACGCCTGCCGCGCCTGCGCGTCAAGGACGTGGTCGTCCGCGGAGCCGTACAAGGGGTCGCCGCTGTGGTCCTGCTGGCCGTCGTCTCGCTCTGCGTCGCCGACCACCACGACCGCGAGACGTTCGTGGCCGTCGTGGCGGGGTTCGCCATGGTCGGTTCGGGCGTCTGCCTCGTGTTCGGCGGCTTCTTCTGGGCCGTCTCCGGACGCGACGTCAGACGGTGGCGCGACTGGCGGACGATCACCGGCCAGACGGAAGCCGTCACGGTCATGGGCCCGGCGCTCTTCCGGCTCGGCGTGCTGGCCCTGGTGCTCTTCCCCGGCGCGCTCGGCCTCTACCACCTGGTCGACAACGCGCCGTACGACAGCTGGCTGTACGGGGCCTGAGCCGGGCCGGTCCGGCGTTGCTCGCGATCCTGGCACCCCTGAGCGCCATCAGCGGCCGTCGGCCCACCGCACCCGGCGGCTCGGCCACGACACGGCCGGCGAAGGCGTCCACCGTCGTGATGCCCCCGCGGTCCCGCAGACGCGGCTCGTCCACCATGGAGTTGAGACCGGAGCGGAGCGAGATCACGAGGGAGTCCGTGTTGCCCAGCGCCTGCCATACCAACCGTAACGATTCGATGTGCGTCGAACATGTCAGATAATTGACGATGTTTTCATGTCATGCTTTGCTTTCTGGGCTTGCGATGAGGTGGGGGTTCCTCGTCGTCTGGTCAGAGAGTGGGGGCTCGTGCATTCGCGGCTGATCAACGGTCAGGTCGTGCGCACGTCAACCACCTGTTGATTCGACCCGGCTGTGCGCCGGGGTTCATTCATCACATCCCGTGGGGGGATCTTCCATGTCTTACGCTCAGCCGACCGGGCCAGTTGTCGGCGATCAGCCGCCCAGGAGCAACGGCCTGGCCACCGCCGGCCTGGTGCTCGGCATCATTGCGGTGATCTTCAGCTTCATCCCTCTGGTGAACGTGATCGTGTGGCCGCTCGCGATCCTCGGCCTTATCTTCGGTGCCATCGGCCTGGCCAAGTCCGGGAAAGTCGGAAAGGGCAAGGGAGCGTCGATCACCGCCCTGGTCACCTCGCTCGTCTCGATCGTGATGTTCTTCGTCATGAACGCCGTGTTCGTGTCCGCGGTCGACGAGGCCGTCAAGGAGACGCAGAAAGAGCTTGACAAGTCGTACGACTCGGCGAAGGTCGACGACGGCGGCAGCAGCAAGACCGGCCAGGGCGCAGACGGCAACCCAGTCCTGAAGGACTTCAAGGTCTCCAAGTGCGATGTCACCACCTCGGAATGGGGCGGCAAGGAGCTCGCGCTGCACATCGACTACACCAACAACGGTGACCGCCGGTACTCGTACTTCCTCGAGGGCGAGGTCCTCGCCGACGGCAAGAAGATCAGCGACTTCCTGTCGACGGCGGAGAACCTGGCCCCCGGCCAGACCTTCAAGGACGAGGACGCGGGCGTCCTGGTGTCCTCCGACAAGCTCGAGGGTGCGAAGAAGCTCGAATGCAAGGTCATCGAGGCCAACCGCCACGACTTCTGACCTGCTGCGCCGCCGGGCGGAAGGTGCCGGCGAACCAGTAGTTCGGCGTCACCGCGGCCCCCGTGCGGGGCGGCTGCGGTGACGCCCTGCGGATTGAGCCGCAGGGTGCTCAGCCTTCGATGGCGTACCGCACGAAAGCGCCCAGCCGGCCCGGACTCCGCCACCTTCGGGGCGGCCGGCTCGGTCCAAGATGCGGGTCTGCTGACGCCTGCACACATTCAGGACGGGGCGCGCCGACGCGCCTGCCCGGTCGTCCCGTCGCACAGATACGCCTCAACAGGACCCCGCGTCACCTGGCGTCGCCTCAGTCGTTCTCCGGCGGCAGTCCCGGTTCGTGTCGCCGTGCGAACCGGGCACGAGCGGCCTCGTGGGCGCCGCGCAGAAGCTGCACGACGGTGTCCGTCGTCCGCTCACCGGGATTGACGACAGAGATCCAGCCGAGCGCGCCGTATACCGGATGCGGCATCACGCTGTCGGTGGCCGCGTAGTCGCGAGGGCGGCTGAGGCGGCGCGGCCCCTCCCCGGTGAGCTGCTGGAACGTCCCCGGGGTGACGCGGATGTTCACACGCCAGCGGCCCGGAGGGTCAAGGTCGGAAGCGGCGTCGTCAGGGTAGTCCTTGGTGACGATCGTCCCGTAGGGCTGGATGTTCGCAGCCATCCGACCATCGGGGGCGTAGTGGAAGAACGCGTCCCCCCACGCAAGTTCGGGAAAGTCGCTTCCCGGTTCCGGGACAAGCACGAGCACGCCGTCGAAGCCTCGCACGGTCGCGATGATCTGTTCCATACTCATGGTTCAAGCATCACGTTCAAGTGCCTATGTGGGGTTGGCCGGTGGGCGAGAGCACGAGGGGTTCGCAACGAGTACCGCTCAGAACCGTCGATGTCGCCAGAGAGTCGGGATACTCGGTGCAACAGGTTCGCGACCTGGAGAGGCTGGGAGTCATTCCCCCCGCAGCGAGATCGAGCAACGGCTACCGTTCCTATAGACCTGTTCACGTGCATGCTCTTCGCGCCTATCGGGGACTTGCGAGTGCTGTCGGTCCTGTCGAGGCCCGGCAGATGCTTGCGGAGGTGCGAACAGAGACGATCGCGGCGGCAGCCTCGGCGTTCAACGAGGTGCATGTTCGGCTTGCTCGGGAACGAGATGAGGCTCTGCGCGCGCAGGAAGCGTTGCGTGCGATCCAAGCCGAAGCGGACACAGGCGGGTTCGAGCAGGAGGGTGACGCCATGACGATCACGGAGCTCGCCGGGGCACTCGGTGTACGTCCCTCAGCCCTGCGCTACTGGGAGCAGGAGGGGCTCGTAGTCCCCGAGCGTGTGACCTCCCTGCGGGCACGTCGCTATGGTCTCTCAGCGATCAGAGCGGCCCGCATCGTTGTGGCCCTGCGCGGCACCGGTTACGGCATTTCCGCAGTGCGTGACCTCGTCGGCTCCCTGTACCAGCTCGACGGCCTGGGAGAGCCCGAACGCATCCTGCAACAGCGTCTTGACCAGATCGCCACACGGACCGTGGCGCTACTTCGAGCGGGCACGGACCTGGCAGCCGTCGTCACGTCCGCTCAAGGCCCTGACGACCAGTCGGCCAGAGCCGACGACGCACGGTGACCCTTGCCACCTCCTCGGCTTTGGTCGTGCTCGGCCGCACGAGGGGGATCGTGGAGCAGCGCGACGTGCGGGGGCACACGAGGAGCTCGCTGCCGAATACGACGCACACCGTGTCTACGGGCCGGACCACATCCCTTGGACGGCCGTCCGTATCGCGGAGGTGCTGCGCCTCACTCCCGCCGATCGGATCGCCGACATCGGCTCCGGCACCGGACTGTTCGCCCGCGAAGTGCTGGCGGCCCTGACGCTTCGCCGCCGGCCCCTGGGCGGCTGGATGGTATCGGACGGCACTGTGGGCGGATCAGCGGAAGATGGGCCGGAGACGAGTCCTCCGCCCCGCGACGCAGGTACCCTTGATCACATCGTCATCGCGGCCCGACGGGCTTCCGCTCCACCCCAGTGGAGTCTCGAAGGACATGCCCCCACCCGCACGAGTCACTTCGTGCTGCCTGGGGGAAGTCCTTGTTGCTCCGCGCCTCAGCCAAGACGGCCGCGGCCATGGTGCTGGACAGCTCGCTGTTCCTGCACCTGACCGAGCAGTTCTCTCATATGCACGGCCACCGCCCCAGCCCGTCCGAGTCACGCTCCTGGGAACGCAGCATCCCGGCGCTCGTCAACGCGCTCAACGAGGCCGGACTCGGCAACGTCGAGGTCCTGATCGAATACGCGCTCCCGCTCAACAGCAAGCGAGCGGACATCGTGCTCGCCGGCGTTCACCCTGCGACAGGCGAACCTTCCTACGTCGTCGTCGAGCTGAAACAGTGGACCGAGGCGCACCCGGACGAGGACGACCCGGCCCTGTGCCACGTCGCGCCGTACAAGCACCCCGTGCTCAACCCGCTCGAGCAGGTACGCCGATACTGCGAGTACCTCATCAACTTCAACGGCGCGCTCGCCGCCCACTCAGAGCGCGTGACAGGCGTGGCCTACCTCCATAACGCCACCGAGTTCGGCGTCGCCGGGATGCGCGAGATCGAGACCGACGATCTGGGCCGCCTCTTCACCGCGGAGCAGCGCGGCGCGTTCCTCGACCACCTTCGCACCAAGCTGAGCGACCGCCACGCGGGGGCCGCCGCGGCCGACGAACTGCTCGCCGGCAAGCCCGTACCGTCGAAGCAACTCATGGCAGTGGCCGCAGAGGAGGTCCGCGACCGCGAGCAGTTCGTGCTGCTGGACGAGCAACAGGTCGCGTTCCGGATGGTGCTCAACGCCGTGGGGAAGGCGAAGCGTTCCGACCACAAGGAGATCGTGGTTGTCACCGGCGGCCCAGGCACGGGCAAGAGCGTCATCGCGCTCTCGCTCCTCGGCGAGCTCTACCGGCGAGGGATCGCTGCCCTGCACGCCACCGGCTCGCAGTCGTTCACCAAGACCATGCGCAAGGTGGCGGGCGCCCGCAAGCGCGAAGTCCAGGATCTCTTCAAGTACTTCAACAGCTTCATGACAGCTGAGAAGAACACCCTCGACGTCCTCATCTGTGACGAGGCACACCGCATCCGGGAGACCTCCGCCAACCGCTACACGCCCGCCGCCCACCGCACCGGCAGGCCGCAGATAGAGGAACTCATCGACGTGGCTCGGGTTCCCGTCTTCCTCCTCGACGAGCACCAGGTGGTGCGCCCGGGTGAAATGGGCACGGTCTCCGAGATCAAGGCCGCGGCGGCGAAGAAGGGCTTCGAGTGCCGAGTCGTACCGCTGGACAGCCAGTTCCGGTGCGGCGGCAGCGACGCATACCTGCGTTGGGTGGTCCGGCTCCTCGGCCTCGCGGCCGGGGGCCCGGTGACCTGGGAGCCCGACGACCGTATGCAACTGCTGGTCGCGGACAGTCCGGAGGAGATGGAGAAGTTCCTCGAGGGCCGCCGGGCACAGGGCTACGGTGCCCGCATGTCGGCCGGCTACTGCTGGCCCTGGTCCAAGGAGCCGAAGCCGGGCGACCCGCTCCCGGCTGACGTCGTCATCGGAGACTGGACCCGTCCGTGGAACCTCCGCGGCGACCGCGCGATCTCGGGCGCCCCGCCGTCGGCTCTGTGGGCCACCGACCCGGCCGGCTTCGGCCAGGTCGGCTGCGTGTACACGGCACAGGGCTTCGAGTACGACTGGTCCGGCGTGATCCTCGGTCCGGATCTGGTGTGGCGCGGCGACCGCTGGGTCACCGACCGCGCGGCGTCCAAGGACCCGGTCTTCAAGAGGTCCACCCCGGACGCGGACGTGGACCGCCTGATTCGCAACACCTACAAAGTTCTCCTGACGCGCGGCATGGTCGGCACGGTCGTCTACTCGACGGATCCGGAGACGCGGGCGAAACTGCGGGAACTGGTGGGTACCCAGCGCGAACTGACGACGGTCTGATCACGGGACGGGTCCCTGGGACTGTGCGCCTGTCACCTCGTGTCCGTGCCCCTGCTGAAGCCGGCTGCGCAGGATCTGCTCACCCTGCACTCGCGCCACCACATGGTGCCGCACCTGGCCGACAGGTGGCGGCATTATCGTGCGGACTCTTCGGAGACGGAGCGTTCGGCATGGGCGGCTGGACACGCCCGACCGGCTCGTGGCTGCCCGCGCGGCCTACGAGAAGGATCGGAACACGCCGTCCGGATCAGTGAACGCCGTCTCGGCGTAGTCCTCGAAGTACATGTTGGCGATCGACAGGTTCGCGTGCACCGTGTGGACGCCTGTCGGAACGGTCCGAAACTCCCGCGGTGGCGGGTCGCCGTCCATCGGGTCGACGTCGTCCTCCCCGTCATGGACGGCGAGGGCCAACAGTCCTCGATGGGCGCACTGCATCGTGACCTTGTCGGCGAGGAACACCACGCTCAGGTCCTCGTCGCCCCTTACCGCGGCCAGCACGTCGTCGGGCGTGGCACCGGTCCAGGCGGGATCGTCGACGATGTGAACATCGGCGTCGTACTCGCATTCATCTCCCCAGGGCCGGGTCAGATCAGTCACGACTGCCTGCCAGGCGGCCTCGTCGTCGTACGCCGTTCTGACGATCAGGGCAGCGAATTCATCACGCCCGGTTATCTTGGGCAGTACGGTCATGTGTCACTCCCGCGGTGCATGGTGAGGCCGACTCTTTCACGGACCACCGACACTGCTCGCCGACGACCTGCTTCTGCCCTTGCTCGTGCCGTGACGAAGCGGGACCCTCCTGGCACGACGGCCCGCCTCTCTGCCGCTCGGAGCGCGCACCGAGGCATGCCGGCGGTGACGTCCGCCAGGCGCCGGGAGAAGCCTCCCACCGTGTGCAGGGCGAGCAGCACCGCTGAGTCCGCCCCCGGCCGCGCGCTTCCTCGTCTTCTGCTCAGTCACCCAATTCCCGAGCCGTGTGGTCGCTTTGCGGCTGAAGCCCCGTCCGTATGCGTGGGCGTCGTCCGTGGTGGTCCCGCCGCCAATTCAATTGCCCCGCCCGTAAACCTCCCCCCTCCCTCCCGCAACCAACCAGCGTGCAACGCCCCGCCGAGGGCGTGTCCATGTGTCGATGCGTGTGGGAGGACAGCGAATGCAGACCTCGAATCCATTGCGGGCGGGGAGCCGCCGACGGACGCTTGGGGCCCTGGCCGCGGCCGCCGTGCTGGCCGTCGGGGCCGGCGGCGCCTCCGCCGTCGCCGAGACCACCGAGCAGCCGAGCCCCCGGCACCGCGTTGTCGCCACCCCTGACGCGCCCGCCGCCATCGGGCCCTACTCGCAGGGGATCTCCGCCGGGAACCTCACCTTCGTCTCCGGGCAGTTGCCCATCGATCCCAGGACCGGGGCCATTCCCGCCGGCGCCTCCGTCGAGGAGCAGACGCGGCAGGTGCTGCGCAACGTCGAGGCCGTCCTCAAGGCCGACGGGATGTCGTTGTCGCACGTGGTCAGCACCACCGTCTACCTCGCCGATCTCGACGACTTCGCCCGCTTCAACGCCGCCTACGCCGAGTACTTCGGGTCCGCCGCGCCGCCAGCGCGCGCCACCGTCGAGGTCGCCCGCGTGCCGCGGGACGCCAAGGTCGAGATCGCTGCCATCGCCGTCCGTTGAGTCACCGTCCGCTGAGTCACCGTCCGCCGCATCGCCGTCCGTTGAGTCACCGCTGAAGGGACATGATCATGTCGAGACACACACGCACGCGCTCCGGGGTCTCCCGCCGCGGTTTTGTCGGATTCCTGGGGGCCGGTGCCGCGAGCGTCGGCATCGGGACGGTCGCCGCCGCCCCGGCCGCACACGCCGCCGCGCACGATGCCGCACCCGCCGCGACGGCCGCCACGCTCCCGCCCCCGTCGTCCCCCGGCTACTGGCGCGAGGTGGAGCGCCTGTTCATGCTGGACAAGGACGTCCTCTTCATGAACGTCGGCACCGTCGGCTCGCCGCCCCGCGAGGTCGTCGAGACTGTCGACCGGGTCCACCGCGAGGTCGCCGTCGGGGCGATATCGGCCTACAGCGACTTCCCCGAAGTCCGTGCCGTGGCGGCCCGCGGCTACGGGTGCGATCCCGACGAGCTCGTGATCTCCCACAACACCAGCGACGGCATGTCGAAGATCCTCGCCGGTCTCGCCCTCAAGGAGGGCGACGAGATCCTCACCACCAATCACGAGCACTCCGGCGGCAACGTGCCGATGGCCATCGCCCGGGACCGCCACGGCATCGTGATCAAGCGGGTCGCCCTGCCCGTGGGGAACAGACAACGCGCCGAGGACTACGTCGAGTTGTTCCGCAAGGCCATCACGTCGCGTACCAAGGCGCTCGTCTTCTCCGCCCCCACCTACAAGACCGGCACCATGCTGCCCATCGCCATGCTGGCCAGGCTCGCGCAGGAGCACGGGCTGATCAGCGTCGTCGACGGTGCGCACATACCCGGCATGATGGCGTACAACTTCCACGAGCTGGGCGTCGACTTCCTCGCCGGGTCGGCGGCGAAGTGGCAGTGCGGGCCCGGCGGTACGGGCGTCCTCTACATCCGCAACAAGGTGCTGTCCCGCTACAACCCCAATCCTCTGCCCGAGTTCTGGCCCGTGGTGTCCAGCGGCTACCCCGCCGAGGGGGGACTGCCGCCCCGTTCGAACGGCCCCACCGAGAGCTACGACATCGCCTCCGACCTCCAGACCGTAGGCAACAGCAGCCTCGCGGTCATGGCCGGCGTGCGGCATGTCTGCGAGGTGTGGGACAGCATCGGGCGGCAGCGCATCCAGGACCATGTGCTCGGACTGTCGGCGTACCTCAAGGAACTGATCGTCGAGCGCTGGGGCGTGAACTCCCTGTACTCGCCCAAGGACGACCCCCGCCTGGTGTGCGCTCTCACCTCCTTCGCGCCGTTCCGCGACCCGCGTGACGTGCACGACGCGCAGAAGACCACGACGCTGGTCGCCCGGCTCAAGGACGAGTACGGCATCGTGATCCGCACCAGTGACTTCCCCGTCATCGGATCGGCCAGGTCCCATCAGGCGGTCCGGGTGTCCACGCACCTGTTCCACCAGAAGGAGGACGTGGAACGGCTCGTCGACGCGCTGTGGGCGCTGTCCGGCGACATGGGCTGAGTGCCGGGAAAGGGGGCCGCGGAGTTCGCTCCGCGGCCCCCTTCGCGTGCGTGGGCTCATGGCTGGACGATCACGTCGATCCGTTCCTGGCGCGGCGGCCGGTCGGGAGCGGCGAAGGAGTGGAGCGCCCACAGACCCACCAGGTCGGCGACGGCCACGATCAGCACCGCGAGCACCAGCATGACGAGCCGCCGCCGCCGGTCCCGCCGCTGCCACTCCGAGCGGGCCCTGGCGTAGGTGTCGGGCGACGGCACCACCGTCGAGGCCAGCGAGTCGAGGGTGTCGCGCAGCCGGGTCTCGGGGTCGTCCACACTCATCGATGGGTCTCCATGGCACGGGACAACGCGTGCATCCCGCGCGAGATGTGCGACTTGACCGCACCCGTGCTGATCCCCATCGACTCGGCGATCTCCCTCTCCTTGAGGTCCATCCAGTAGCGCAGGACCAGTGCCTCGCGCTGCCGCGTGGGCAGGTTCTTCAGCGCGTCGACGACCTGCCGCTGGTCCTCGTGGAGCATCGCCGTGGACTCGGCGGAGGCGATCTCGCAGACCTCCACGTCGGCATGGCGACGGGACACCTGAAGGCGCCGTATCCGCATCCGCACGAGGTTGCACACCACAGAACGAAGGTACGCGGGCGCGGCCTCCGGCGCACGAAGTCGGTACCAACGGTGGTGCAGCACGCAGAAAGCCTCCGCGACCACGTCCTCGGCGTCCTGCTCCGCACCCAGCAGCACGGCGAGGCGCACCAGTTGGGCGTGGTGGCCGTCGAAGAGCCGGATCATGGCCGTCTCCCGCTCCACGTCCCGCAGGTCCACACCCGGCTCGGTGCCGGCGGGTATCGGTGCCGGTGCGCCTCCCGGTGTGGCCTCCGGTGTCCTCTCCGGTGCGCCCGGCGCGCTCCCAGGGGCGGGACGTGGGGAGACGACCGCGGCGTCGGGCTCCGTGGCGGTACGGCCACGACGCCACGGCTTGTCCGCGAGCTCGGTACGCTCCGTGCGCTCGGTACGCCGCATCACGCCGTCCCCCTGTCGTGCGTCGAGCGGGCGGGTCTCAGCACTCCGGCCAGGCCGCGCGGCACGCCGAGCCGGTCCAGCAGCGGGCTGGTCACCACGACGACACCGAGGTTGACGGCGAGGCCGACCACGCCGGCGTACAACTGGACCTGTACGGGGCCGAGCCCGAGCGACACCAGGGAGGAGAAGCCGCCCGCGTTCACCAGGGCCGTGCCGACGACCATGCCGAGCAGCCATCCGGCGAGCAGGGAGACGCGGTGCGGGGTGCGGTGCAGCAGGCCCAGCGCGATCACCGGAAGGATCTGCAGCACCCACACCGCCCCCAGCAGATGGAGGTTGATCGCTGCCTGGTCGCGCAGCCCGAGCGCGAAGGCCAGCGCGCCCACCTTGACGACCAGCGACATCAGCCGGGCCATCCGGGTCACCTGCGCCGCCGTGGCGGTCGGGTTGACGAACTCCAGGTAGACGTTGCGCGCGAAGAGCGTCGCCGCGCCGATGGACATCACGGCGGCCGGCACGAGCGCCGCCACGACGATGGCGCCGAGGAGGAGTCCGGCCGCCCAGCCCGGGGCGATGTCGAGGACGAGCAGGGGGACGGCCAGTTCCGAGCGGCCCGGCGGCGGCCGGACGCCCGAGGCGAGTGCCGCGATCCCGAACAGGGCGAACAGGCCGAGCATCGTCGTCCAGCCCAGCAGGCCGATGGACGAGCGCCGCAGGACGTCCGGTGTGCGGGCGGAGAAGGCCACCTGGAGCACGTGCGGGAAGGCGAACAGCGCGAGCGCCGAACCCAGGGCCAGCGAAGCGTAGGCCGGCGCCAGGGAAGCGTCGGGGACGAGCGTGGCGACGCCGTCGCGTGCCACGAGCGCCGCGTCGGCACGGGCGAACAGCGAGGCGGGGGACCCGATGCCGGTGAGGACGAGTGCGCCGATGGTGATCGTGGCGCCCACCACGAGCACGGCCTTCACCACCGACACCAGAGTGGGCGCCCGCAGCCCGTACCGGTAGGCGGAGACGGCCAGTACGGCGAAGACGGCCGTCAGGGCCGAGTCGCCCGCCAGTCCGTCGGACCGCAGCCCGAGCACGCTGAGGACCGCCCGCAGCCCGAGCAGCTGGAGCGCGATGTACGGCATCGTGGCGAAGATCCCGGTGAGCGAGACCGCGAGCGCCAGCAGCGGTGAGCCGTACCGCTCCCGTACGAAGTCGGCGACGGTGATGTGGCCGTGGGCGCGCGCCGCCGACGCCAGGCGTGGCAGCAGGACGAAGGCGATCGTGCAGATGATCACGGTGTAGGGGAGGGCGTAGAACCCGATGCCGCCGGAGGTGAAGACGGCGCCCGGCACGGCGGTGAACGTGTACGCGGTGTAGATGGTGCCGCCGAGCAGGCACCAGAGGAGACCACCGCCCTGGCGGCGGTCGGCCAGTGCCCAGTCCTCGAGGTCCGCCCTGACCCCGGTGCCGCCCGAGGCGAGGCGGGCGCCCCTCAGCGCGATCGCCGAGGCCACCAGTACGACAGCCGTACAGGTGATGACTGGGGCGAGGTTGTTCATGGCTCCTCCACGCTCGTTGTGGCCTGGTGTCCGTTCACGGCCGTCGGATGACCACCGGGAGCCGACGGCGTACCGGCCGTCGGCGGTGGAGATCCGGCCACGTCGCGGTAAACCCCTGGGGGGCCGAGCGCAACTACACGGACGCAGAAGCCATGCCGGAAGGCCGCCGCGAGGCCGAACGAATCACCAGCACGGAGGAGGTGAGCCCCCAACAGTCGAGGAGTGAACCACTGATTTCGGCCAAGGGATAGACCCGGGACACGGAGAGGGACCGCGTGCGGAGTGACGATCCGACCTGCCCGTAATCCCTGGCAGCAGCGGCGAGGCACGGGCGGCACCGAACGCCGGGTCGGTCGGCCGCTGGTGAGGACCGTGGCCGAAAAGTTCTGGAAACCTGCTGTCAACCGACGCACGGCAGACCGCAACACCTTCATGAATCCGTTCCGCGGATCCACCGCGCGCCGCGACCGCCGCCGAGTGTGTCCGATCCGCTTCGCGTGGTCCCCGTGCCCCGTGCAGGAGAACCCGGCAACTGGAGCAACTGTGCTACCTAACGGCGCCCGCAGCGCGAGACCCACTCCGAAGACGATCCTGACCTGGACCGGCGTCGCCGTCGTCGGCGCCGTCGCCTGGGGCATGGTCGCACTGTCCAGGGGCGAGGAGATCTCGGCCGTCTGGCTGGTCGCGGCCGCGCTCGGTTCGTACGCCATCGCCTACCGCTTCTACTCCCGCTTCATCGCCCGCCGCGTCCTCGAACTCGACGACCGCCGCGCCACCCCGGCCGAACGGCTGGACGACGGCATCGACTACCAGCCCACCGACAAGCGCGTCCTGTTCGGCCACCACTTCGCCGCCATCGCCGGCGCCGGACCGCTCGTCGGCCCCGTCCTGGCCGCGCAGATGGGTTACCTTCCCGGCACCATCTGGATCGTCGTCGGCGTCGTCTTCGCCGGCGCGGTGCAGGACATGGTGGTCCTGTTCCTGTCCATGCGCCGCGACGGCAAGAGCCTCGGCCAGATGGCGCGCGACGAGCTCGGCAGGGTGGGCGGCGCCGCGGCGCTGATCGCCGTCCTCGCCATCATGATCATCCTGCTCGCGGTGCTCGCCCTCGTCGTCGTCAACGCGCTGGCCGACTCGCCCTGGGGCACCTTCTCCGTGGCCATGACGATCCCCATCGCCCTGTTCATGGGCTTCTACCTGCGCTACCTGCGCCCCGGCAGGGTCGTCGAGACCAGTGTCATCGGTGTCGTCCTGCTGCTGCTCGCCATCGTGGGCGGCGGCTGGGTGGAGAACTCCTCGCTGGCCGGCGCCTTCACCTGGGCGCCGACGACGCTCGTCTTCTGCCTGGTGGGATACGGGTTCGTCGCCTCCGTGCTGCCCGTGTGGATGCTGCTGGCTCCGCGTGACTACCTGTCGACCTTCATGAAGATCGGCACGATCGCGCTGCTGGCCGTCGGCGTCATGGTGAGCGCGCCGCTGCTCAGGAGCGACGCGGTCAGCGACTTCGCCGCCTCGGGATCCGGCCCCGTCTTCGCCGGGTCGATGTTCCCGTTCCTTTTCATCACCATCGCCTGCGGCGCCCTGTCCGGCTTCCACGCCCTCGTGGCCTCCGGGACCACGCCCAAGCTGATCCAGAAGGAGTCGCAGGTCCGGCTCATCGGCTACGGCGCGATGCTCATGGAGTCCTTCGTGGCCGTCATGGCCCTCGTCGCGGCCTCCGTGCTCGACCCGGGCCTGTACTACGCGATGAACGCCCCGGCCGGCCTCCTCGGCACCACGGTGGACAGCGCGTCCCAGGCGGTGGCCGGACTCGGCTTCACCATCAGCCCGGACGACCTGGCGGCGGCCGCGAAGTCCGTGGAGGAACAGACGCTGATCTCGCGCACGGGCGGGGCGCCCACCCTCGCCTTCGGCATGGCGGAGATCTTCTCCGGGGTGTTCGGTGGCGAGGGCATGAAGGCGTTCTGGTACCACTTCGCGATCATGTTCGAGGCGCTGTTCATCCTGACCACGGTGGACGCGGGCACGCGGGTCGGGCGCTTCATGCTCCAGGACATGCTCGGCAACGTCTGGAAGCCGATCGGCCGGGTCACCTGGAAGCCGGGCATCTGGATCACCAGCGCCGTCATCGTCGGCCTGTGGGGGTACTTCCTCTACGTCGGCGCCACCGATCCGCTCGGCGGGATCAATCAGCTCTTCCCGCTGTTCGGCATCGCCA
The DNA here is from genome assembly GCF_040675505.1 of Streptomyces sp. NPDC049597. NCBI lineage: Bacteria > Bacillati > Actinomycetota > Actinomycetes > Kitasatosporales > Streptomycetaceae > Streptomyces > Streptomyces sp. NPDC049597. Next base: position 233,284 of record NZ_JBFAOY010000006.1, on the reverse strand, counting down.
ACCAGCTGCTCGCGGCGATCGCGCTGACTGTGGCCACGACGCTGCTCATCAAGGCGGGCAAGCTGCGCTGGGCGTGGGTCACCGGCATCCCGCTTGCCTGGGACGTGGCCGTCACCTACACCGCCGGCTGGCAGAAGATCTTCGACAGCAACCCGAAGATCGGCTTCTTCGCGCAGCGCGAGCTGTACGCGGACGCACTCGACGCCGGAAAGGTGCTGGCTCCCGCCAAGTCGCTCGGCGACATGCAGACGGTGGTGCTCAACTCCACCGTCGACGGCGTCATCATGGCCGTCTTCCTGGTGCTGGTGACCCTGGTCATCGGCCACGCCGCCGTGATCTGCGTCCGCGCCGTACGGTCCCGCGAACCGCTGCCGACCACCGAGACGCCGTACGTGGAGTCCACGATAGAGGTGCCCGCGCCGCGGTCCGAGGCGCTGGCCGGGGCGCGGGAGCGGGGATGAGAACCGGCCCGCTGACCGAACCTCTCACGCGCCTGCTGCGGGGCGTCCGGTGGTACCTGCGGGAGATCTCGGGCACTGCGGACTACGACCGCTTCTGCCGGCGCCACCGGGAACACCACCCCGGGGTGCCGGTCCCGACCCGGCGGACGTACGAGCGGCAGCGCGCCAGGCACCAGGAGGAGAACCCGCAGAGCCGTTGCTGCTGACGGGTGGCCACCCACGTGCCGCGGGGGCGTCGGGCCGCCTCGGTCCGGTGCCCCCGCGACGGGGGAGCCGGTGGCATCGGGGAGGAGGCGGAGGGGTGCCGGGGTGTCGTTCCGCCTCGTCTCGAAGGGCGTGCGGGGTGTCGCGCCGGACACACCGCCTTGCGGCCGTCGGCGTCCCCAACTGCCGTGTGTCAGACCGGCATTACTTGCCGCAGCCTGTACCGGCTGCGAGGATCACCGGTCGATCGGCCCGGGGGAGTCGGGCCTCGACCGACTGGGGGATCATCGTATGACCGGGACCGACAGGCACGACAGGCACGACAGGCACAACAGGCCCGACGACCGGACCGACGGCACCGAGCGGGCCCACCGGGTCGACCGGATCGACACCAGCAGGCCGCACCCCGCCCGGGTGTACGACTGGTACCTCGGCGGCAAGGACAACTACCCGGTCGACGAGGAGCTCGGCCGGCAGATCATGGGCGTCGACGGCACCGCCCGGCACGTCGCGCGGACCAACCGCTGGTTCATGCAGCGCGTCACGCGCTGGATGGCGCGCGAGGCCGGCGTGCGCCAGTACCTCGACATCGGCACCGGCATCCCGACCGAGCCCAACCTGCACCAGATCGCCCAGGCCGCGGCCCCCGAGTCCCGCGTCGTCTACGCCGACAACGACCCCATCGTCCTCACCCAAGCCGAGGCCCTGCTGCGCAGCACTCCCGAAGGGGTCACCGACTACATCCAGGCCGATGTGCGCGAACCGGAGCGCATCCTGGAACAGGCGTGCGAGACCCTCGACTTCACCCGGCCGGTGTCCCTGTCGCTGGTCGCACTGACGCATTTCCTGGACGACGACGACCGCCCGTACGACCTGGTGGAGCGGCTCGTGGCGGCGCTGCCCCCGGGCAGCCACCTCGTCCTGTCCCAGCTCACGGCCGACCTCGACCCGGACGCCGTGCTGCGCGGCGTGCAGATGTACTCCGCGGGCGGCGTCACCCTCGTCCCGCGCACGCACGCCGAGGTGTCCCGCTTCTTCGACGGGCTGGAGCTCGTCGAGCCCGGCGTCGTCCAGCTGACCCGGTGGCACCCCGAGCTGGCCGTGGACGAGACCGTCGACGAGGACGCGGTGATCTCCCTGTACGGCGCGGTGGCCCGCAAGCCGTGAGGGGGCCACGGGAGCACGCCGGGCGTCCGGGCCGCGCCGGCGGTGATTTCCCGCCGGTGCGGCCACCCCAAAGAACGCTTATGGCACGCTCCTGCCTATGATGCGCCGGTGTTCGATTCCCGGCACATCAGGACGTTCCACGAAGTCGTCAGGACCGGCTCGTACTCGGCCGCGGCCCGTGCCCTCGGCTACACCCAGCCCGCCGTCACCCAGCAGATGAAGGCCCTCGAACGGGACGTCGGCTCGGCGCTGTTCGTACGGGTCGGGCGCGGCATGCGGCTCACCGAGGCCGGACAGGCGCTGTCCCGGCACGCGAGCAGCATCCTGGACTCCATGTCGGCCGCGCAGGAGCAGGTGAACGCCCTGACCCGGCTGCGCACCGGCCGGGTCCGTCTCTGCGCCTTCCCCAGCGCCAACTCCACCCTCGTGCCCGAGACCCTGGCCCGGCTGACCGCCTCCCACCCCGGCATCCGCGTCGACCTGCTGGAGGACGAGCCGCCCGAGTCGCTGCGGCGGCTGGCCCGAGGGGAGTGCGACGTCTCCCTCGCCTTCACCTACCCCGGACTGCGCCAGCACGTGCCCGACGAACTGGTCGAGATCCCGCTGCTGGAGGACCAGTTGACCGTTCTGCTGCCGCGCGCCCATGTTTTGGCGCGGCGGCGCATGGTGCGCCTCGCCGACCTCGCGGGGGAGCGCTGGATCGCCGGGTGCCCGCGCTGCCGTGCCAACCTGCTGCACGAGTGCGCCGAAGTGGGCTTCGTGCCCGACATCGCCTTCATGACCGACGACAACCTCGCGGTGCAGAGCCTGGTCGCGGAAGGGCTCGGCGTGGCGATGATCCCCGCGCTCGTCCTGAACTTCATGCGCCACGAGAAGGTCGCCGGCCGGCCCCTGCAGCCCTTCTCGCGGCGCAAGATCTTCGCGTACGTGCTGCGCGAGCACCTGAGGGTTCCGGCCACCTCGCTGGTCCTGGAGGAACTGCGGACGGTGGCGGCCAACAAGGTCGGCTGCTGAGCGTCGACGCGCCACTCATAAGCGCCGCTTGGAAGAACCCAGGAAATCGTCGTTGGACGTGAGGACGCGCGCGGCCGGACGCTGCCCGCATGACGACATCACCCACCGCCTTCACCGCGGCCCGGACCACCGCCCGTCTCGACGCGCTGATCGACGGCGTGCGCGAGGCGGTCGGGCGCGGCCTGCCGCCGGACCTGACGGCGCATCTGGTCGGCGAGCGCCTCGCGCCGCACCTGGGAGCGGACGACCTGCTCACCCCCGAGCAGTGCGCGAGCGATCCGGAGCGCTACCGGCAGCATCTGCTGCACGCCGAACACGACGGCAGTTTCTCGCTCGTCGCCCTCGTCTGGCTGCCGGGGCAGGGCACCGGAATCCACGACCACGTGGCCTGGTGCACCACCGGCGTCCACCGGGGCGAGGAGGACGAGCGCCGTTACCGGCTCGTCCCCGCCGAAGGCCACGGCTCCACGGCGCGCCTCGTCCCCACTGCCGACGTGGTGGCCCGGCAGGGCGAGGTCTGCGGCTTCGCGCCGCCCGGGGACATCCACCGCGTACGCAACGGGGGTTCGCAGACGGCGATGTCCCTCCACGTCTACGGCGCGGACATCTCCCGCCTCGGCACCAGCGTCCGCCGGGTCTACGACCTGCCGGCCGAGGGCTGACCGCCGCGCCGGGCTGCGCCCTGTTGCTCGGGGAGGGAAGGTCCCGCATGTACGACCTCGGGCCGCTCCGGGGACGGCGGTGACCCGGGGCCGGGCGCCGGCCGGCGCGTGATCAGGACGGGCCGGTCCCGGGTGGCAGGGGGTCGTGCCAGCGCTCACCGGGCCGCAGGACCGTCTCGGCCTCCTTCGGGCCCCAGGTGGCCTGTTCGTACGGATGCGGGAGGTCCTCCGTGTCGCCGAGCACCGGGTCGACGACGCTCCACGCGGCCTCGACGGTGTCCTGCCGGGCGAACAACCAGCGTTGCCCTTCCATCGCCGCGCCGATGAGCCGGTCGTACGGGCGCATGTCCTGTCCGGCGCTCTCGTGGAAGGTGAGCGCGTCGACCTGCGGCCGGGCGCCGGGGCCCGGCTTCTTGCCGATCATGGCCCATTGCATGGCCGTGTCGGGCCGCAACCGGACGCGCAGGTGGTTGGAGTCGAGGGCGGGGCCCAGACCGAACGTGTCACACGGCGGGCGCCGGAACGTGACCACGATCTCCGTGGCCGTCATCGGCAGTTTCTTCCCCGCCCGGATGTACACGGGAACCCCGGACCAGCGCCACGAGTCCACCGCGAACCGCGCCGCCACGAACGTCTCGGTGCGGGAGCCCGCGGCCACGCCCTCGACGTCGTCGTACCCGTCGTACTGGCCGAACACGGTGTCGTGCGGGTCGAGCGGCCGCAGGGCCTCGATGACGCGTGCCCGGGAGTTCTGCCAGTCGGCGAGGCCCGGCCCCTCCGGCGGGTCCGCGGCCACGGTGGCGAGCACCTGCAGCAGATGGTTCTGCAGGACGTCCCGCACGGCTCCGGTACGGTCGTAGAAGCGGCCCCGGTCGTCCACGCCGAACGCCTCGGCCATCGTGATCTGGATGCTCTCGACGTAGGTGCGGTTGAGCAGTGGCTCGAGAACGGAATTCGCGAAGCGGACGAACATAAGGTTTTCGATCTGCTCCAGACCGAGCCAGTGGTCCACGCGGAAGACCGCGTCCTCGGGGAACACCTCGTGGACGGTCGCGTTGAGCTCGCGGGCGCTGCGCAGGTCCGTCCCGAAGGGCTTCTCGATCATCACGCGGGCCCCTTCGGCATGCCCCGTGGTCGCGATGCCCTGGGTGATGCGGCCGAACAGCGCCGGCGGGACCTCCAGGTAGAAGAGTGCGCGCCGGGAGCCTTGGAGTTCGCGGGCCAGGGTGTCGTATGTCGCCGGGTCGGTGAGGTCGCCGTCGATGTAGCGCAGTGCGTCGAGCACCCGGCCGGCCGGGGCGCCGGACGGGTCGATGCCGTTGTGGCGGAAGGAGGCGGTCGCGTAGTCCCGGAACTGGTCCGGTCCCCAGCCGCTCTTCGCCACACCGATCACGGGCACGTTCAGCAGCCCCCGCCCCGCCAGTCCGGCGAGCGCCGGGAACGTCTCCAGTTTGGCGAGGTCTCCAGTGGCGCCGAAGACGACGAGGGCGTCGACGCTTTCCGTTGTTGCCATGGTCTCTCCCGTGCGGTGGCGCTGGGGGCCGGGGTCATCAGAGCCGTTGGACGAGGTGGTCGCCGACACGCAGGGCGTTGGCCATCACCGTCAGGGACGGGTTCACCGCGCCGATGCTCGGGAGGAATCCGGCGTCGACGACGTACAGGTTGTCCAGGTCGTGAGCACGGCAGTTGACGTCCAGGGCCGAGGAGTTTGGATCGTCCCCGAAGCGGACGGTGCCCGCCTGATGGGCCGTGGCGCCGATCGGCATGTCCTTGTGCAGATAGACCATGTGGGGCAGCAGGCGGTGGGGGTGCATGCCCAGGTCGTCCAGCATGCCCGCCAACTTGTGGCGCAGGCGCCGCAGGCCCTCCGTGTTGGTGTCCCTGAGCGTGAGACGCACGCTGCCGTCCGGGCCCACGGTGACCCGGTTGTCGGGGTCGGGCAGGTCCTCTGCGCAGAGCCAGAAGTCCACCGAGTGGTGGGCCAGCACCTCCAGGGGCATGTCCGGGGGTGAGACGCCCGCCCAGTGCGGGGCGTCGGCGCGGATCTGCTCCGCGTCCGACTTGCCGAGCATCTGGATGCCGCCCAGTGGGTAGTCCCAGTCGTCCGCGCCGAGGTACCAGTCGTTCACGGCCAGGGTCTTCTGGAAGCGTGTGGGATTGGGTTCCCGCGACACCGCCATGAGTGCCTCGTTGTTGTGCCGGAGGTAGTGTCTGCCCACCACGTCCGAGCTGTTGGCGAGGCCGCGGGGGTGGAGCGCGGAGGCCGACTTCAGGAGCAGGACGGCTGAGTTCACCGCGCCGCAGGCAACGGCGAAGACGTCCGCCCGGAAGCGGACGGTCGTGCCGTCCTCCAGGGTGGTCACCGCCTCGGTGACGGTCCGGCCGGTGGGATCCGTCTCCAGCCGGTCGACCCTGGCGTGCGTGAGCAGCGAGACGTTCCCGTGGCGCAGGGCCGGGGTGACGCAGACGACTTCGGCGTCCGACTTCGCGAGCAGGAGGCAGGGGAAGCCGTCGACCCGGTCGCACCGGACGCAGGCGCTGTCACGGGTGGGCAGTCCGTCGGGGCCCTCGGAGAGGTCGACGCCGATGGGCAGCGGAAAGGGGTGGAGTCCCAGCCCGCCGAGCCGGTCGGCGAGTTGCTGGATGCGCGGCTCGTGGGTCACCGGCGGATGCGGGTAGGCAAGGCTCGCCGGACCTTCGGTGGGGTCCGTGCCGTGCCGGCCGTGCACCCGGTAGAGCTGTTCCGCCTGTGAGTAGTAGGGCTCCAGGTCCGTGTAGTCCAGCGGCCACCCCGGCGACAGCCCGCCGTGGTGCCGTATCTCGTGGAAGTCCTCGGGCCGCAGCCGGAACAGGGCCGCGCCGTAGAACTTGGTGTTGCCGCCGACGTAGTAGTTGACCTCGGGCGCGAAGGGCCGGCCCTCCTGGTCGTACCAGATGTCGTCGGCGCGGTAGCGCGACTCGACGAACACGGCACGGGACTGCCAGTTGTCGCGCTCCCTCGGCAGGTAGCCGCCCCGTTCGATGATGAGGACCCGCTTGCCCGAAGGGGCGAGGCGGTGGGCGAGCGTGCCGCCACCGGCTCCGCTGCCGACGATGACGACGTCGTAGTGCTGATCGTCCACAAGACCCTCCGTGGCGTTTGCCCCGGACACAGGACGGACTCCTTCAGGCTAGTTCCGCGCCGCTCGGACCGCATCCGCGTCACAACAGGTGGGGCGGCACGCTGCGACGGCGTTTCGGCGCCCGGTCCAGCACCAGCCGGTCGATGGCGTCGTCGAGCGTCGTCGCGGCCATGATGAGCGCCAGGTGGGTGAAGGCCTGCGGGAAGTTGCCCAACTGCTCGCCTGACGGGCCGATTTCCTCGGCGAAGAGCCCGACGTGGTTGGCGTAGGTGAGCATCTTCTCGAAGGCGAACCGGGCCTGTTCCAGGCGCCCCGCGCGCGCGACGGCGTCGACCCAGAGGAAGCTGCAGAGGCTGAAGGTGCCCTCGTTGCCGCGCAGCCCGTCGGGCGAGGCGTGGGGGTCGTAGCGGTAGACCAGACTGTCCGACACCAGGGAGCGCTCCACGGCGTCCAGCGTGCTCAGCCAGTCGGGGTCGGTGGGGGAGGCGAAACCGACGCGCGGGACCAGCAGCAGCGAGGAGTCGAGGACATCGTCCCCGTAGTGCTGCACGAAGGCACGGCGGCTGTCGCACCATCCCTTCTCCATGACTTGGGCGAAGACGGTGTCGCGCGCCGTCCTCCACCGTGCCACGTCGGCCGGCCAGGACAGCCGGTCCGCGAGCCGCAGGCCCCGGTCGAAGGCGACCCAGGACATGACCCGGCTGAACGTGAAGTCCTTGCGGCCGCCCCGCGTCTCCCAGATGCCGTCGTCGGGCTGGTCCCACAGTGTGGTGAGCTCGTCCAGGACGCGGGCGACGGCCTTCCATTCGCGGGCGGACAGACCGCGGCCGTCGTCCGGGCCGTGCGCGCCCCTCCCCTGTGCGAGGGCGTAGAGGGCTTCGCCGTATATGTCCAGCTGCAGCTGGTCCTTGGCCGCGTTGCCGACCCGCACGGGAGCCGAGCGCCGGTAGCCCTCCAGGTGCCCGAGCACCTCCTCCGGCAGGTCGGGGTCGCCGTCGACGCGGTACATGATCTGCAGGGGAGTTCCGTCAGGCCCGTGCGGCAGGTCCGCCCTCTGCGAGAGCCGCCGCATCAGCCAGTCGGTGAAGGCGGTCGCCTCCTCCACGAAGCCCAGGTCGAGCAGGGCCCGTACGGACAGGGAACCGTCCCGTATCCAGGTGTAGCGGTAGTCCCAGTTGCGCTCCCCGCCGACCTGCTCCGGCAGCCCCATGGTGGCGGCGGCGATCGGCGCGCCCGTCGGCAGGTATGTCAGCAGTTTGAGCGTGATCGCCGCGCGGTGCACCATGTCCGGCCAGCGGCCGGTGTAGTGCGTGGTCCGCAACCAGCCCTGCCAGAACCGGATCGCCTGCCACAGCCGGTCGGTGAGAGCGCCGACGGCGACGGGCTCGGGCGCTTCGCCGCCCGCGTCGCAGACGGTGAGGGCGACGCCCGCCGTCTCACCGGCGTTCAGGACGACCGTGCCGTCGACGTCGTCGCCCTGCCGGCGAAGGGGGAACGTGGCCTGCAGATGGGCGTCGAGACGCGCACCGCGGAACACGGCCCGCCACTCGCCCGTCGAGCCCGGCCCCTCGTCCGTGGAGAGCATGTGGCGGTCGCGTCCGAAGTCGAAACGGGGCGCGCACTCCAGACGGAAGCGTATGGTGCCGCGCATGCACCGCAGGACTCGGATCAGGGTGTGCCGGTCGGAGGGCGTGGGGGAGAGCAGGGGAGGCATCCAGTCCATGAGTTCCCCGACCCCGTCCGGCGACATGAACCGCGTCACCAGGACCGCCGTGCCGGGGTAGTACAACTGCTTGCTCGTCCCTCGCTCGCTTGTCCCGTCGGGAGCGTCGGGCCCCAGACTGAAGTGCCCTCCGACGTCATGGTCGAGGAGGGCGGAGAAGATGCCGGGCGAGTCGAACCGCGGGGCGGCGTACCAGTCGACGACGCCCTCGGACGAAATCACGGCCGCCGTCTGCAGATCGCCCACCAGCCCGTGGTCCGCGATGAGGGGGTATCGCTGCACGAGACACTCCAGGTGGTCCGTCAGTGTCATTATCCGACTCCCGACCGGATCCGTCGCCCTGGCGGCCCCGCCCCTCGCCTCCGCGCAGTCGCCCCGCGCCGGGGACGCCGCGGGGGCCTACGCTGGAAGACGGGCCCGCCGCCGACGGCGTGGCCCGCCGATTCGCCGGCTCGTCGGAGGTGGTGTTGGCCTTGCACCGCACACGCGCGGCTTGTGGTACGCGAACGCCTTCCCGCCGTGCCTGACGACCGGCCACTGGACGCACCGCGACGCCGTGACGCCCTGCGTTCGGCGGTCAGGGTGACCGTCGCGGTCTGCGCCGGCTTCTACACCTGCCGGTACGGCCTGCAACGTCCGGTCATGTCGGTCTACGCGCTCTTCGGCGTCATCGCCTTCGGGGTGCTGTCCCGGATGACGGGGTCGGGTCGCGCCCGGTCGGCCGGTGTGGTGAGGGCACTGCCGGCGGCGCTCACGCTCACCGCCGTCGGCACCCTCCTCGCGGTGCACACCTCGACGGCGGTGCTGGGCATGGCCGTCGTCGGTTTCACCCTCACGTTCAGCGCCGTCGCGGGACCGCGCGTCGCCGGGCCGTCCAGCGGCCTCCAACTGTGCTACATCCTGGCCTGCTTCCCGCCCTACGCTCCGCAGCAGACCGGCAACCGGCTCGCCGGACTGGCCCTCGGGATGGCCCTGCTCGCCGCGGCGGAACGATGGCTCCTGCCCGAGAAGCCCACCCGCGGATACCGGGCCCGGCTGGCCCTCGCCTCCGCCACGGCCGCGCGGCTCGCCGCCGGACTCGCCGCCGGCGGCCGGACCGGGGACGGCGCCGACGACCGCACGGTGGACGCCATCGCCGACGACCTCAGTCCCGCGAGGCTGCCGCAGGGCGAGCGGCCCGCGGCGCCGTCCCGGACCAGCCGTGCCTGTGCCCAGGCCGGGGCGTCCGCCCGGACGTTGCTGCACCAGCTGAGGGGCCTCACCCGCATCCGGCCCGACTGCCCCGACGCGCTCGCCGCGGCCCTGCTGGAGGCGGTCGCGGACACGTGCCGGAACAGTGCCGAAGCCCTGGGCGACCGGGCACCGCCGCGACCGGGCGCCGTGCACGAGGCCATCGTCCGGTTCCAGGCGGCGCGACGCCGAGCCGTCCACGAGCGGCCCGAGCCCGACCCGCGCTTCCGGGCGGCCGTGCTCGCCGCGGCCGAGTCGGCCCGCAACCTCGAACTCGCCGCACGGGTGGCCCTGGGCGGCCGACGTATCGGCCGCGTGGAACCGCGGTCCCTGTTCTGGTACGCCGACGCACCCACCTGGTGGCTGTGGGCCCGGCGCGTACGCGCCCACCTGACCCCCCGGTCGGTCCTCTTCCAGAACGCCGTCCGGGTCGCCCTCGGGCTCGGCGCCGCACGACTGGTGGCGGGGCTGCTGGACCTCTCCCACGGCTTCTGGGTCCTCCTGGCCGTCCTCACCCTCGTACGCACGACCGTGGTGCAGACCCGTCAGGCGGTGGCGCGCGCCCTCGTGGGCACGCTCGCCGGCGCTCTGTGCGCAGCCGCGCTGCTCACGGTGTTCGGCCCCGACAGCGTGGTGTACGCGGTCCTTCTCGCGCCCGTCATGGTCGCGGCGTTCACCCTGGGACCGCTGTGGGGCATCGCCTGGGCCCAGGCGATGTTCACGGTCCTGGTGTCCGTCGTCTTCGCCCAACTCGCGCCCGCGACATGGCAGCTGGACGAGGTCAGACTCCTGGACGTCCTCATCGGCAGCACGATGGGCCTGTTGTGCGGACTGGTCGCGTGGCCCAGGGGCGCGCGGCGCGAACTGCTCAACGCGATGGCCCGGCTCCTGCGGGAGTGCGCCGGCCTGGTCTCGTCCGTGACGGCGGCGATCCTCACCGGCCCGGGCCGGCGCACCCCCGTCGACGGCGAGCCGGCCTCCCACGCCCTGGTCCTCGCGCAGACCGCCTACGCCCAGTACCTGAGCGAGCCGGGCCCACCGGAACAGGACGGCGACGCCACGGACTGGCACGTGGCCCTCATGGTCGGCCAGCACGCCCTGGCCGGCAGCTACTGGATCCCCCTCTACGACCGGCCGGACCGCGCCGTCCTCACCGAGCGGGAAGGGCACGAGGCACGGCGGCAGGCCGGCGCGCTGTCACGCGCGCTGACCGCCACGGCGGCCGCCGCCGACGGGAGCGGCCCGTCGTACGGCCCCGCCGAACCGCTCGCCCCCGTCGGCCCACCGGCCGCCGACGCACCCGAACTGGCCGACCTGCAGCAGTGGTTGGCCGTCCTGCGCAACGACGTGCACCTGCTGCGTGATTCCGCGCGCCGGCCGCACGCCGCAGGCCCGTCCTGACCCACCGCACCGGCCGGCGCCGCGGCGACGTGCGCCGCTTCGACGCCCGCCCGCCCGCGAGCGCGCGCGCCGACCGCGGCGACGCCCGCCCACCGCCTGCCTCCGCACGCCTGTGCCGGGCCTTGCGAGGCGGACATCTGCAAGGGGCGCGACACCCCGCCGATTCCCGGATACGCAAAAAAGGCCGGCGCACCGGCTCCCGCGTCACTCCGGGCGCTGGGACCGCGCACGAGAGAGCGTCTGCCGGGACTGCGACTCCAGCTTGCGGCGGGCCCGGGCCACATGCTGTTCGACCGTGCGGGGCGACAGGTGCAGTGTCGCCGCGATCTCCCGGTTCGTCAGCCCGGTCGCCGCCAGGTCGGCCACCTCCTGCTCGCGCGGGGACAACTGGTCCCCGTAGCTGGGGCGCCCCCGCGGACGCTGGCCGTCGGCGGGCTGGTGCGCGCGCAGTGTCGCCCGGATGCGGGCGGCGTCCCACACCGCCCCGAGCCCGGTCAACCGCTCCACGCACGACGCCAGTTCGGCGACCGCCGTCTGCGTGTCCCGGCCCGAGGCCAGCAGGCAGCGGGCGGCGCCCTCGGTGGCGAGCACGGCGGAGTAGGGACGGGGCAGTCCCGCGTACACGAGCGCCGCCTGTCCGAACAGCTCCGCCGCAGCGTCCTGTTCGCCCTCCGCCTCGGCGAGCAGCGCACGGCACCACTGCAACGCCGCGTCGGACGCGGGCGCCTGGCTTCCTTCGAGGCCCTCGGCGTACTCGGCGACCATGCTCCGGGCCGTCGTCCGCCGGCCCGCGCGCACGGTCGCCTCCACGGCCCACGGAGCCAGCTCCGCGCCCCACACCCAGACACCCTTGTCCCGCAACCGGTCCCACGCCAACGCCGCCTCGTCCACCGCGGTGTCGACGTCGTCGCGTACCAGCGCCATACGGATCAGGGCACCGGAGGCGGTCGCCATGTGCGGCACCGCCGTCGCGTCGCCCGCCCGCGGCCCCTCCTCGGCCAGCCACGCCGTCGCCTGCTGCCACTCGCCCTTCGACAGCGCGAGCAGCCCCAGCACCGTGCGCCCGTCCACGGCCATGCCCGGCATGGCCTCGGCCTCGGCCACGAACGCGCGGGCGCGGGCGGTGAGATCGCACCAGTCGCCCGCCGCCCAGTCGATCAGCAGCGAGGTGCCGCGCGCGCCCTGCGCGACGTACGCGGCGCCGCTGCGCGCGGCGAGCCCGACGCCCTCGGCGAGCAGTTCGCGGGCGGGGGAGAGGTGGCCGAGCCACAGCGCGCCGTCGGCAGCGTTGCACAGGCCGCGGGCCACATGCTGCTGGCACGCCGCGTCGTCGGTGTCCCTCGGCAGCAGCTCCAGCGCCTGCCAGGCCGACGGGTCGCCCACGTACATCAGCGTGCCCACGCGGTTGGCCGCCACCGCCGTGCGCGCCTCCTCGTCGCCGCTGTCGGCGCCCGCCTTCTCCGCCCGCTCCAGCCAGTACATGTTCCGTTCCAGCGGGACCGTCGACAGCAGGGGCATGGCCAGCGCGGCCATCGCCCGGGCCGCGAGCACCGGTCGCTCCCGCAACTCCTCCACCGCCTGCTGGAGTTCGAGCCAGCCCTGGGTCCCGGCCACCGCCTGGTTGCACAGCAGCAGGCCGAGGTCGAGGCGGATCTCGCCACGGACCGCGGGCGGCAGCGTCTGCTCGTCGAGGATCTGCCGCAGCACGGTCACCGTCTGCTCGGAACGCAGCCCGAGCACGGCGCTGTGGGCGAGCAGCGGCGCGAGCCGCGCCCGGGCCTCGGGCGGAACCGTCGGCAGCGACAGCGCCTCCTCCAGCACGTCGACCGCCGCCTGGTGGTCGCCCGCCGCCGCCCGCTCCTGCGCTGCCCGTTCCACCGCGCGCAGCCAGCCGCCCGCCTCGCCGGCGTGGCGCCGGTGCCGGGCCAGCGGGACCCAGGGGACCGGCTGGCGGCGGGCGAGGACCGCGGCCGCGCGGCGGTGCATCTGGCGCCGGACCGGGCCCGGCACCTCGGCGTACACGGCCCGGCCCGCCAGCGGAACGAAGAAGCCGTACCGGCCGAGTTCGTCCTCGGTCAGCACGGCCGCACGCAGTGCGCCCACGAGCGCCGCGGTGCCCTGGTCACCCGCGAGCCCGGCCACCGCAGTGAGTTCATCGGCCCCGGCGGGCTCGCCGAGCACGGCGGCGGCCCAGGCGAGGGGGCGCATCGGGGGTTCGAGCGCGGCGGTCCGGCTGAGGGCGAGCGCCGCGAGGCGGGGCGGGACGCCGACGGTGTCCAGGTCCCGGGGCGAGTACCGTTCGCGCGGCTCGCCGGTCTCGCGCAGCAGTCGCACCAGATCCGCGACGACCTGGGGGACGCCGCCGGAACGCCGGCGGATCCGTGCGAACAGCTCCGCCGGCCCGCAGTCCGCCCCGAGCCCCTCCTCCACGAGGCGGCGCACCCGTTCCCCGTCGAGCGGCTCCAGACGTATGTGCCGCACGGCGAGTTCGGCGGGATAGGAGGCGCCGCGCCCCAGGGGGAGGCCGGCGTCGGGCAGTTCCTCGGGCCGGTAGGTCACGGCGAGCGCCAGACCGCGGGGAGGGCGCGCGACGAGACGGCGCAGCAGGTCGAGGGAGGAGCGGTCGGCGAGATGGACGTCCTCGGCGACGACGAGCGCGGGAGCGGGGCCCCGCACGGCCGCGGTTGTGGGGCGGCCGTCCGGTGCCCGGCCGCTCGCGTCGAGCAGCGGCGCCAGGGCGGCCGACAGATCCGGGGCCGGTTCCGGTGCGGCGGGACGGCCGGGCAGGCCCGCGGGGGGAGCCGGGCGGGCCGGGCGCTCGGTCACGGACGGCGCTGTCACCAGGACGCCGAAGGGGGAGAACGCAACGGTGACCGTCCGTGCCTGCGTGGCTTCGGTGAGCCGCCGCGCCAGCCGTGACTTGCCCGTGCCGGCCGCGCCCTCGATCAGCAGCAGAGCCGGCTCACCGGGGTCGTCGGCCTCGCTGCCGCCGTCCGCGAGCACACGCGTCAGCCAGCGGTCCGCCGCGGCGTCACTGGGCGTGTCCACCGCATCACTCTCCTGGGAGGTTCCGGGTCAATTCGATTCTTTACGTATACGGGTTTCAGTGTCCCTGATTGTTCCGTTCGCGCACGGCCACCAGTGTTGAGCTGCCGCAGAAGATCTGCATGGCTTTCGACGGCCCGGTGAGGCGCGATCCGACCTCCCGGCCGCTGGACCTTGGTCAGGGCGACGCAGCCCGACCGAACAGGAGCCCAAGTGATCGCCACAGAACGTGCACCGGACCCGGATCCGGAAGGGGTCGGACCCACCTCTGCTCTGAAGAGCCTCGCCCACTGCGCGATGCCGTCCTCACCACGGGCCGCGTGGGCGCTACGGCGCTTCGTCCGGGCGGTGGCACGTCGATGGCGGCTGGCCGAGCACGTCGACGAGGCGTTGTCGCTCATCGTCACCGAACTCGTCACCAATGTGGTGATGCACAGCGGCAGTCCGTGGGTGTCCACGGCGATCAGTGTCCGCGGTGAGGTGCTGTTGGTCGAGGTGATGGACGCCGGCTGCTGGAAACAGCGCCCCAACCCGCGCCAGGAGCCGCTGGACGCCGATGTGCCCTGCGGGCGCGGTCTGCGCCTCGTCGACGCGTACGCGACCCGCACAGTCGCGCACCGCACCGAGACGGGCAGCATGGTCCGGGCCGAGATCGCCCTGAGCGGCGGCCCCCGTCCCGCGGCCGCCCCCGCCCTCGACCTCGACCCGGTCGACGAACTCGACCTGGACGAGGGCCTGGGACTGGACCAGGACCTCGGGCTGGGGGACGACGACCTCGACCTGGACGTGGACGCGGAACTGGAGCTGGAGGACCTGGACATGGACCTCGACCTGCGGCCGTGACCGTGGCGCCGGGCACCGGGCGGCCCGCGCGGTCAGGTCGGCAGCGAGGAGGCCGCCCGGTCCAGGGCGGTCAGGTCAGCAGCGACGGCGTCGCCCGGTTTAGGGCGGTCAGGTCGGCAGCGAGGGCGTCGCCCGGTTTAGGGCGGTCAGGTCGGCAGCGAGGAGGCCGCCCGGTCCAGGACCGAGGAGACCCGCTCCCACGCCTCCATGTCCCGCTCCAGCGGCGGCAGTTCCCTGCCGCCCGTTCCCCAGCCCGCCGCCACCGACACCGCGTCCTCGCCGGTCGCCGCCGACGCCGCCAGCGCCGCGGCCCCCAGCGCCACCAGTTCGGTGCTGTCCGGGATCAGCAGGGGGCGGCCCGACAGACGGCGGACCGTCTCGATCCAGTGGCGGCCCCGGGCGCCGCCGCCGACCAGACGCAGGGGGCGGGACGCCGCCTCCGGCGAGGCCGGGTCCTCGCCGCAGGCGCGCAGCACCTCGTCGAGGGCGCGCAGCACCGTGACCACCGCTCCCTCGTAGGCCGCGCCGAGGATCTGCTGGCGGGTGGTGGTGTGCCGCAGGCCGGTGAGCAGACCGGCGGCGGCCGGCAGGTCCGGGGTGCGTTCCCCGTCCAGGTAGGGCAGGACCACCAGCTCGCCGCCCGCCTCGGCCGCCTCGCGGTCCAGGCCGAGCAGGGCCGCGACCTTGTCCACCGCCAGCGTGCAGTTGAGCGTGCAGGCGAGCGGGAGGTACGTGCCGTCCGTCCCGGCGAAACCCGCAAGCAGGGGTGACGCGGGGCGGGTGCGGCTCGCGGCGAACACCGTGCCCGACGTCCCCAGACTCAGCACCGGGTGGTTCAGCAGCCCCTCTCCGCCGAGGCCGAGACCGACCGCCGCCGCCATGTTGTCGCCGGTGCCGGCGGCCACGGCGATACCGGCCGGGAGGCCGAGTGCGGACGCGGACGCGGGGGTGAGCGTGCCGACGCGGGTGCCGCCCGTAGCCGCGACCTGCGGGAGCAGGGCGGCGTCGAGGCCGACGAGGCCGAGGAGTTCGGGGTCGTAGGAGCCCGTGGCCGTGGAGTACCAGCAGGTGCCCGACGCGTCGCCCGGGTCGGTGGCCGCGACGCCCGCCAGGCGCTCGGTCAGGAAGTCGTGGGGGAGCCGTACGGCCGCGGCGGCGTCGGCGTGGGCGGGCTCGTTCTCCCGCAGCCACTGCCACTTCGCCGCGGTCATCGACGCGACCGGCACCGATCCGGTGCGCGCCGTCCAGGCGTCCGGGCCGCCGAGTGCCTCGGTCAGGGCCGCCGCCTGGGGCGCGGAGCGGGTGTCGTTCCACAGCAGCGCGGGGCGCAGCGGTGTGCCGGCCCGGTCGAGGACGACGAGGCCGTGCTGCTGGCCGGCGACAGCGATGCCGGTGACGGCGGATGCGTCGACGCCCGCGGCGCCCAGCTCCTTGAGGCCGGTGGCGACCGCCTCGCGCAGCGCGTGCCACCAGACCTCCGGATCGGTCTCGCGTGCGCCGCCCTCGCCGTCGACGCGGTGCGGCGCGCGGCCCACGGCGAGCGGCCGGCCCGTGGCGGCGTCGGTGAACACCGCCTTCGTGGACTGGGTCGAGCTGTCCACCCCGATCACGACCGCGTTCGCCGGCATGGCTCCCACCTTTCGTTCCTCGTGGCCCACCTATTCGGCCGAGCAGCGAACAAATTACGCCACGGCCGGTCGGGTGCACCAGATGTCGTGGGTCTTCTGTGATTCGGGCCGGGTGTGCATTATTAGTAAGGTAAGAAAACAAAACCGAACGCGAAGGCGGTCACGGCCATGACGGAACGCTTCACCCCCACCCCCGGCGACAAGTTCAGCTTCGGTCTGTGGACCGTCGGCTGGCAGGGCCGGGACCCCTTCGGCGACGCGACGCGGGCCCCGCTCGACCCCGCCGAGTCGGTCCGCAGGCTCGCCGGACTCGGCGCCTACGGTGTGACCTTCCACGACGACGACCTGATCCCGTTCGGCTCGAGCGACAGCGAGCGGGCCGAGCACGTCAAGCGCTTCCGGCAGGCCCTGGACGAGACGGGCATGGTCGTGCCGATGGCCACCACGAACCTGTTCACGCACCCCGTCTTCAAGGACGGCGGCTTCACGGCGAACGACCGCGACGTGCGCCGGTACGCGCTGCGCAAGACGCTGCGCAACATCGACCTCGCGGCCGAGCTCGGCGCGCGGACCTACGTGGCGTGGGGCGGTCGCGAGGGCGCCGAGTCGGGTGCGGCCAAGGACGTGCGCGTCGCGCTGGACCGGATGAAGGAAGCCTTCGACCTGCTCGGCCAGTACGTCACCGAGCAGGGCTACGACCTGCGCTTCGCCATCGAGCCCAAGCCCAACGAGCCCCGCGGCGACATCCTGCTGCCGACGGTCGGTCACGCGCTCGCCTTCATCGAACGCCTGGATCGGCCCGAGCTGTACGGCGTGAACCCGGAGGTCGGCCACGAGCAGATGGCGGGGCTGAACTTCCCGCACTCCATCGCGCAGGCACTGTGGGCGGGCAAGCTGTTCCACATCGACCTGAACGGCCAGGACGGCATCAAGTACGACCAGGACCTGCGCTTCGGCGCCGGTGATCTGCGGGCGGCCTTCTGGCTCGTCGACCTGCTGGAGACGGCCGGGTACGACGGCCCGCGCCACTTCGACTTCAAGCCGCCGAGGACCGAGGACGGCGACGGGGTGTGGGCGTCTGCGGCCGGGTGCATGCGCAACTACCTGATCCTCAAGGAGCGTGCCGCTGCCTTCCGTGCCGATCCTCAGGTCGCGGAGGCTCTGCGCGCCGCGCGCCTGGACGAACTGGCCCGTCCCACGGCGGACGACGGCCTCGCGGGACTGCTGGCCGACCGGGGCGCCTACGAGGAGTTCGACGTCGACGCGGCCGCCGAGCGCGGGATGGCGTTCGAGCGCCTGGACCAGCTGGCGATGGACCACCTGCTGGGTGCCCGCTGACGCCCCAGGGCCAACACGCCGGGGGCCCCTAGGGGTTGAGGTGCGGAGGGTCCACGTGCGAACTGGACAACCGGCGAAGAGTTTTTGTACAGAGCCATGCCTTGCGAAGATTTTTTGCGGCGGCGCACGATCACCGGCAGTCCCCGCGGCAACGCCGCAGTGGGGACCACGGATCTCCAGGAGGAGTCATGAGCCGCGTGATGAGTCAGCTGTGCCGCCGTAAATCGCTGGACCGCTTGATGGCCGAGGGCGAGACCGCGGCGGACGGCTCCGCCCTGCGCCGCACCATCGGCCTGGGCCAGTTGACTCTGATCGGCATCAGCTCGGTCGTCGGCACCGGCATCTTCTTCGTCCTCGGCACCACGGTGCCCAAGGCCGGACCGGGCGTCGTCCTGTCCTTCGTCGTCGCCGCCGTCGTCGCCGGCCTCGCCGCGCTGTGCTACGTGGAACTGGCCGGTGTGCTGCCGGTGGCGGGCAGCACCTACTCGTACGCGTACGCCTCCCTCGGCGAGGGCGCCGCCTATCTCGTCGCCTGGTGCCTGATCCTCGAGTACGGGGTGGCGGTCTCGACCGTCGCCGTCAGCTGGGCCCAATACCTCAACGAACTCACCGGAGCCCTCTTCGGGTTCACCCTCCCCGACGCGATCAGCCAGCCGCCCGGGGCCGGCGGCTACGTGAACGTCCCCGCCCTCGTCGTCGTCCTGCTCTGCTCGCTGCTCCTCGCCCGCGGCACCCGCGAGTCCGCCGCCGTCAACGCGGTCATGGTCGTCGTCAAGATCGGCGTCCTCGTCGTCTTCGTCGCCGTCGCCCTCACCGCCTTCCGCGCCGAGAACTTCAGCGACTTCGCGCCGCACGGCATCGCGGGCATCGGCGTCGCCGCCTCCGGCGTGTTCTTCTCGTACGTCGGCTTCGACACCGTCGCCACCGCGGGCGAGGAGGTCCGCAACCCCCGCCGAACGATCCCGCTGGCCCTGCTCCTCACTCTGGGCGCGGTCACGCTGCTGTACATCCTGGTCTCCGTCGCGGCCGTCGGCGCCCAGCCCACCGGCCGGTTCGGTGAGCAGGCCGACGCCGGCGAGGCCGTCCTCGCCCAGATCCTGCGGGACGTCACCGGGGCCGGCTGGCCCGCCGTGCTGCTGTCCGCCGGCGCGGTCGTGTCCATCTTCAGCGTCGTGCTCGTCACCCTCTTCGGACAGACCCGCATCCTGTTCTCCATGGCACGCGACGGCCTGGTGCCGCAGATCTTCCGCCGCGTCGACCGCAAGCGGCACACGCCCGTGCACAACACCTGGATCGTCGGCGTTCTCGTCGGCGGGCTCGCCGCCCTCGTACCGCTGCAGTACCTGGCGGACCTCACGTCCATGGGCACCCTCGTCGCGTTCGTCGCCGTGGCGGCCGCGGTCGTCGTCCTGCGGCGCGTCGCCCCCGAGGCCCCGCGCTCCTACCGGGTGCCGCTGTACCCCCTCGTCCCCGTACTCGCCGCGGTGTCCTGCCTGTACCTGGCGTACCTCCTGCCCGGCATCACCTGGACCCTGTTCGGCGCCTGGCTGCTCCTCGCCGCCGCGCTCTACCTCGGCTTCGGACGGCGCCATTCGGCCCTGCGGGCCGACGAGGAGCGGGAGGGCACCGCTGTGACGCCGCACGCCGAGACCGTTCCGGAGGCGGGGGCCGTCGACAGGCCGCGCGTCTGAACCCTCCCGCCCGGCGCCGCGGGCGCCCTGCCGGTCACTCCCGGCGGGGCACCCGCGGCGTCCGTCCGACCCGGCCGGACGGGTCCGGTTCACCCGCTGCCAGCGCCAGTTCCAGCCAGGCGGCCAGCACCACGTCCGGGTCGTCGAGGTCGAGACCGAACAGCTCGCGGGCCCGGCGCAGCCGGTAGCGCAGCGTGTTGGGATGCACCGTCAGGACGGCCGCCGCCTTCGCGACGTCGCCGACCGCCGCCAACCAGGCCCTGAGAGAGGCCGCGTAGTCCGTCCCGTGCTCGGCGTCGTGCGCCAGCAGCAGGGCCACCGCGGGCAGCCGCAGCCACGGCTCACGCCGCAACTCACCGCCCAGCCGGTCGAGCAGGACGAGATGGCGTACGTCCTCGGCCGTCGCGGGGCCACCGGTCTCCCCGCGGCGCGACACGGCCCGCAGCACGTCGTCCGCCTCCGCGCGCAGCGCCGCCGGCCGCAGCAGATCGGTGTGCGGGCGGGTCACGGCGGCCCGCAGGGGCCCGCCGACCGACGACCGCAGCGCGGTCAGCGCCCCGTCCGCGAACCGCCGCACGGCAGCGGTGCCGCCCGGGACCAGCGCGTAGACGGCCCCGGACGTCGCCGCGACCGTCGCCTCCGGCCGGTGTGCCGCGCAATGGCGCACCAGGGCCGACTCGAGATGCGGGACGAGCGCGTGCGCTGCCGCCCCCGTGTCCGGCCCCGGCGTGAACCCGGCGAGGCACACCGCCGTCCCGGGCTCCAGCCCCAGCACAGAACCGGCCTCGTCGGCGCCGGGACCGTACCCCTCCAGCAGCGACCGCAACGTGTCCTGACGCAGGCGCTGTTCCGCCTCCTGGACGTTCAGGGCGCGCAGCAGGTGAGGGGCGGCGAGCCGGGCACCGTCGGCCAGTGAGGCGACGGCCCGCGGCGACAGCCCGTCCTCCGGCTCGATCGCCCACAGGGTGCCGAGCGGCAGGGTCCCCGCCCGCACCGCCACGGCGGCGCGCGCCAGCTCCTCGCCCTGGGCGGGGAACCGCACCACACCCGAGGCGGCCAGCACCTCGCGGTACTGCCGCCGCTGCTCGGGCTGGTCGGGCACCCGCCGCTGCAGAATGCCCTGTTCGCGCAGGGTGTCGATGCGCTGCCCGGGAACGTTCGAGTACGCGACGACGTGCTGGTCCAGGTCCTCGACCGCGACCGAACCGCCCACCACGGCGGCCAGGTTGTCCGCCAGCGCGAACAGCTGCTCGCCGCCGACCGGGGCCGACACCGCCGCCCCGCCCACGCCGTACGCGGCGAGGGCGCAGCTGAGCGCCGCGTCGATCTGCTGCCAGGGGACGCCGTCGTCCGCCCGGAGCACGGCGATCCCGCAGCGGTCGGCCTCGTCGACGAGCCGGGCCGGGTCCTGGCCCCGGCACTTGACGACCACCGCGGCGAACCGCCGCCCGGCCGCCCGGCGCACCGCCTCCCGCGCCCGGGGGTCGGCCACCTCGCCGCCCACGAGCAGCAGCAGAGCGGCGGGGGCGGCGGGCAGCGGCTCGTTCGGGTCGTGGACCACGGTTCCGCGCACCGGGACGTCGAGCCCGGCGGGCGCCGTGAGCACGCGCACGGGCACGCTCCCCGGGGCGTCCAGCAGCAGCCGCAGCGAGCCCGCGACCCGCTCGTCGGGGAACGGGGCCGGCGGTCCTGTCGGATCGGACAAAGGAGGGCTCATTTCCTGAGGGGATCGGCAGGGGCGGCGACCGGGGCCGCTCGCCAGGATAGGGCCGCCCCTTCGAGAACAGGAGTCGCCCCCATGACCGTGGCCCCCGCCGCCCCCACCCCCACCGACCTGGTCGGACTGTTCCCACCCGGCTCCCACCTGGCGGAAGACGGCGAACTCGTCGTCGGCGGCTGCCGTGTCGGTGAACTGGCCGAGCGGCACGGCACCCCGGCCGTCGTCGTCGACGAGAACGCCCTGCGGGCGACGGCCCGGCGGTATGTACGGGCCCTCGCCGAGCATTGGCCGAACGGACAAGTGGTCTTCGCCTCGAAGTCCTTCCCCTGCACGGCCGTCGTCCGCACCATGGCCGAGGAGGGCCTAGGCGTCGACGTCGCGGGAGGCGGCGAGCTGGCGGTGGCGCTCGCCGCCGGCACCGATCCTCGGCGCATCGTCGTGCACGGCAACGCCAAGACCGACGAGGAACTCGCGACGGCCCTGCGCGCGGGCGCCGGCACCGTCGTCGTGGACAACTTCGACGACATCGACCGTCTCGAACACCTCCTGGAACACGACCGCGAGGCCCGCGGGAGGGCCCCGCAGCGCGTACTGATACGGGTCATCCCCGAGGTCGACGCCGACACCCACGAGGCGATGGCGACCGGTCACCGCCACTCCAAGTTCGGCCTCGCCGTGCCCGACGCCGTCCGCGCGGCGGCCCGGCTGCGGAACAACGAGCGACTGCTGCTGGAGGGACTCCATGTACACGTGGGCTCCCAGCTGCTGGACACCGCGCCGTTCGCCCGCGCCGTCGAGGCGATCGCGGCGATCGGGGAACTCGGCGAGCACGCGGTGTACGACCTCGGGGGCGGCCTCGGCGTCCGCTACACGTACGCCGACCACCCGCCGACGATCGAGGAGTACGTCCGCACCCTGACCGACGCCGCCCGCAGGCACCTTCCGGCGACGGCCCGCCTGCTCATCGAGCCCGGCCGCTCCCTGGTCGCCGGGGCGGCCACCACGCTCTACCGCGCGGTCACCGTCAAACACGGGCCGCGCACGCTCGTGGCCGTGGACGGGGGAATGGGCGACAACCTTGAACCGATGTTGTACGGACAGAGGTTCGAGGCGACGGTCGGCACACGGGTCGGCGGCGGCAGCAGCTGCGATCTGGTCGGGCGGCACTGCGAGTCGGGGGACACGCTGATCCGCGACGTACAGCTGCGGGACCCGCGCGTGGGCGACGTCATCGCGGTGCCGGTCACGGGCGCGTACTGCCTCTCACTCGCGAACAACTACAACGGCGCCCGCCGCCCGCCGGTGGTCTTCTGCGCGGACGGCACGTCGCGGGAGGTGGTCCGTCGCGAGACGTACGAGGACCTGCTGCGCCGCGACGTCTGAGGCGGGCAGTGACCCGCGCCTCGCCGGGGCCCGCCCCGAGCCGCGAGCCGCGAGCCGCGAGCCCCGAGCCGCGAGCCCCGAGCCCCGAGCCCCGCGCCTCGTCGGGGTCCCGCCGCGCGGCCCGCGCCCGGAAGCCGTGCTGCGGGGCCCTTCAGGCGTCACCTGTTCGCGGCCGTCCGGCAGGGTGATCGAACCCGTCCCGGCGAGGCCCCTCGGGGATCACCCGGTCGGGCTAGCGGGGACCGGAAAGCCCTTGTGGCGACTGGGGAGTCCCCCATGTGGAGTTGCGTCGCCACGGAGCCCATGAGTCCTTGGGAAGCGTGTCCTGGCGGATCTCACCATCAGGAGGAGACATGGGCACTTCGCACAACGGCCAAACGGCCGAACGGCTCTCTGTGGTCTTCGCGGTCCGTGTGATCGAGGGCGGCGAAGAAGGATTCCTGGAGATGTACGAGCAGATGCGCAAGTCCGTCGCTCGTACTCCCGGACACATCGTCGAACGCCTGGGACAACCGGTGGACGACTCCCGGCAGTGGGTGATCACCAGCGAATGGGAGACTCCCGAACACTTCTTCGCCTGGCAGCAGAGCGAGGAGCACCAGGCTCTGGTGGCTCCGCTGCGCAAGTGGGTCGACTCGACGCAGTCGATGCGGTTCCGGGTCGTCAAGGAGACCGTGGAGGAGAAGTCATGACGCGCACCACGAACCCCCACACCCGCCATGGTCCCGTCGCCGTACTGGGACTCGGAACGATGGGCTCGGGACTGGCCACGCGACTGCTCGCGCAAGGAGTGCAGGTGCGGGTCTGGAACCGCACTCCGGAGCGGACCGAGCCGCTCGCCCGGGCAGGCGCCGTCGCCGCCGGCCGTCCCAGCGAAGCCGTCGAAGGAACGACCGCCGCCATCTGCACCGTCGCCGACGGCGACGCCCTCGGCGCCGTGCTGCACGGCCCGGACGGTGTCCTGGCCCGAGGCGACTACCCGGGCTCCCTGATCTGCGCCAGCACCGTCGCACCCGACGAGGTCGTGCGGCTCGCCGGGGACGTGCCGTCCGTCATGGACGTCGGCATGCTCGGCAACCGCGACCACGCCCGCGACGGCGAACTGCGCCTGTTCGTCGGCGGCGAGGAGCGCGTCTTCACCGCCGGCCGGCCCCTGCTGGACATGCTGGGCAAGGAGGTCGTCCATCTGGGCGCACTCGGCTCCGGCATGCGGATGAAACTGCTCCTCAATCTCCTCATGGGAATAGAGGTGCAGGCGATGGCCGAGGCCGCCGAACTGGCGGCCGCCACCGGCCTCGACAAACAGCTGGTTCTCAAGACGATCGCGGGCAGCGGCTTCGCCTCGCCGGTCATGTCCTTCAAGTCGCGGCGCCTGGCAACCGGGCGCTTCGACGAACCGGACTTCCGGCTGCGCCTCATGGCGAAGGACCTCATGCTCGCTACCGAGCAGGCGTCCGCGGCGGGCCTGAGCCTTCCGCTCACCGCCGCAGCCGCGACGACCCACGTCCGCGCCACCGAGCAAGGTCTCGGCGACAAGGACTGCGCCGCGGTCACCCGCGCAGTCACACCGGAACCGGGAACCCACACATGATCATCGACATCCACGGACATCTGTCCCCACCGGAGGCGGCCAGACGCTTCCCGATGCCCCCCAGCCTGACCGACGTCGACGGAATGCTCGCGGCGCGCGCCGAGGCCGGGATCGACCTCACCATCATCGGCAGCCCGGTGGGCGCCGGGGCGATGGCACGGGTCCCGGGCGTGGACAACTACAAGCAGCCGCGCGACCGGCTGCGTGGCTTCCACGCCTGGATGTCGGGTCTGGTCTCCTCCTTCCCGGACCAGCTCCGCGGGTACGTCTACGCCAACCCGTTCGGTGACGACGATCATCTGGAAGGTGTGCGGGAGACGCTGGCGGACCCCGCCTTCGTCGGCCTGATCACCACGTCCAGCGTTCGCGGCGAGCTGCTCGGCTCGCCGCGGGCGGACTCCTTCTTCGCGCTGGCCGCGGAGGCGGGAGTCCCGGTCCTGGTGCACGCCCCGGCCGAACCGATCGGCACGGAGCACGTGGACGACATGGGCTTCGTCGAACAGATCGGCCGGTTCGGCGACGTCACGGCGGGCATGGCCATGATCGCGTTCGCGGGATGGCTGGACAAGTACCCCGGTCTGCGGCTGATCGGCGCGACCGGCGGCGGCGCCATGGCGCTGCTGCCGGAGCGCCTGCAGACGGCGGCGCGCCCCCGGCACTGGGGCGGGGGCCCGCCGTCCTCCGCCCCGCCGTCCTCCGCCCCGCCGTCCGACCGGCAGGCACCGGACCGGCCGGCGCCCCAGGCGGCGTCGGCCGACCCGGCCGCCGCCCTCCGGCGCATGTACGTCGACACCAGCCCGTTCAGCCCGGCGCACCTGAGCCTCAACGCAGAGGTGCTCGGACCCGAACGGATGCTGTTCGGCAGCGACTCACCGCCGCTGTCCGCGCCGCTGGAGGACCTCATCCGAATGATCGAGAAGCTGCCGGTCGACAAGGCGTCCCAGCAGCTCATCCTCGGCGGCAATGCCGAGGCCCTCTTCGACCTCAGGAGCCGTCCGTGACCACTACGAGCGACCCCGTCACCAGTGCCGAGAAGTGCACCGCCGACTTCCGGCGCAACCCGCACCCGGTGTACGCCGCCCTCCGCGACACGGCGCCCGTGTGCCCGATGACTCCCCCGCACGGCATCGAGACGTACCTGATCACGCGGTACGAGGACGCGCGGGCAGCCCTGTCCGACCCTCGGCTGAGCAAGGACATGTACGGGGCCATGGACGCCTACCGGAGGATCTTCGGTGACTCGTCGGTCTCGCTGGACGACAACATGCTCAACGCCGACGCGCCCAAGCACACCCGGCTGCGCAGACTCGTCAGCTCCGAGTTCACCCCGCGCCGCGTCGATGCCCTGCGGCCGAAGATCCAGGGCCTCGTCGACGAGCTGCTCGACGCCTGTCCCACCCGTGAACCGGTGGACCTGCTGCCCGCGTTCGCGTTCCCGCTGCCCATCACCGTGATCTGCGAACTGCTGGGCGTGCCGCCCGAGGAGCGGGCCGACATGCACCGGCTGTCCACCACGGTGGCGCAGACGGGCTTCAGCAAGGAGTCCAAGCAGGCCCAGCAGAAGGCGGAGGAGGACCTCCACGCCTACTTCACGCGGCTCATCGCGCGCAAGCGGGAGCGCCCCGGCGAGGATCTGCTCAGCGCGCTCACCGCGGTCCAGGACAACGACGGCGGCCTCACGGAGAACGAGCTGGTCTCGACGGCGTTCCTGCTGATGTTCGCCGGCCACAAGACGACCGCGTACCTCATCGGGAACGCCGTGTACCACCTCCTGGTCAATCCGGCGCAGCTGCGTGCCGTGCAGGAGAACCCGGACCTGGCCGGCCCTGCCGTGGAAGAGCTGCTGCGTTATGACGGCTCGGTGGAGAGCGCGACGTTCCGGTTCGCGACCGAGGACGTGGAGATCGGCGGAACGCTGATCCCCAAGGGCGCTCTGGTGCAGATCTCGCTCCTCTCGGCGAATCGCGATCCGCTGAAGTTCGCGTCCCCGGAGGTGCTCGACGTGACCCGGCAGGGCGCGCAGAACGCCCACCTGGGATTCGGCCACGGCAGCCACTACTGCCTGGGCGCACCGCTGGCACGGCTGGAGATGCAGTTGGCCCTCACCAGCCTGTTCGGCCGGTTCCCGGGGATCGTTCTGGCCGACCCCGCGGCTGGGGCGAAGTGGATGGAGGTCCCCTTCCCCGCGTTCCGCGGCCTCGCGGAACTGCCGGTCGTGCTCGACCCGGAGCCCTGACCGGCGGCCACGGCGTCCCGGCGTGGCCTGCGATCCGGTTCATCGCCCCGATGTGCCCCGGCAGGCCGACGCACCGAGGAATCACGTCCCGGTGAAGACGAGGACACCGCGCATCGCGCGGTGTCCTCGGTCTGTTCCGGGCACCGGGGCGGGGGAGCGGAGCCCTCGCCCTCAGCGGCCGCGACCCCCGTACCCCATCGGATCCGCCAGGGCGTCGTCGACCGTCAGCGCCGCCGCACCCCGCGCCGCGTCCGCCGCCGGGGACGAGGCGCGCAGGCGTGTGCTGCCCGGCGGCCAGAGGCCCGAGACCACCCGCGTCGACAGCTCCGTGCCCGCAGACGGCCCGAGCCAGCGCAGCAGCGGGCGGTAGATCCCGCCCAGGACCACCGCGTCCGGGTCGAAGAGATTCACCGCTCCGGACAGCACCCGCCCCAGCATCGTGCCCGCCCGCGTCAGCGCCGCCACCGCACGCGGCTCCCCCGCGCGGGCGCGCCGCTCCAGTTCGGCCACGCCCGCCGCGCCGGCACGCTCGTCGATACCCGCCGCCCTCAGCAGCGCGGACTGGCCCGCGTACTGCTCCAGGCAGCCACGTGAGCCGCAGCGGCACAACGGCCCGTCGTCCGCGACCGACACATGTCCGATCTCGCCCGCGAAACCGTGTGCGCCCCGCAGCAGTTCGCCGTTCAGGACCAGTGCGCCGCCCACCCCGATCTCGCCCGTGAGGTAGAGGAAGCTGCGCACGTCACCGAGGCCGCCGAACCACAGCTCGGCCAGCGCCGCGAGGTTCGCCTCGTTCTCCGAACGCACCGGCAGGGGCGCCGGACCCGGCCGCTGTGCGGCGAGCGCCTCGGCGAACGGCGCCTCGGCCGCGACCGACGTCCAGCCCAGGTTGGGGGCCTGGCGGACGGACCCGGCCGCGACGAGGCCAGGCAGGGCCAGCGCCGCGCCCACGGGCCTGAGGTCCTGCTCGGCGGCGGAGGCCAGCGCCCGCGCCGCGATACCCGCCGCGCGGCCGAGGACGCGGTCGGGCGGGGCACCCCGGTTGTCGAGGTGCTCCACGAGCCGTACGCGGTCGGTGCCCGCGAGGTCGACCACGCATACGGCCACGTAGTCGACGTTGATCTCGACGCCGAGGCCCGCGACCCCCGTGCGGGCGAGCTTCAGCACGGTGCCCGGCCGGCCCGCCTGTCCGCTGAACGTCTTGCCCGACTCGGACAGGAAGCCGCTCTCCAGCAGCTGTTCGACCAGGGACGACACCGCGGCGCGCGTGAGCCCGACCCGTGCCGCGACACCGGCGCGGGTCGTCTCGCCCTCGGCGCGCACGGCACGCAGGACGAGGCTCAGATTGTGCCGCCGGACCGTCTCCCTGTCGGCCTTCGGCTCCAGCGGCGTCGGGGCGTGACGCCCCGGCCGGCCTCCTCTGCCTCCGCCCGGCGCCGGTGCCGCGTCTGTGTGATTGGCGTTCATCGTGCGGCAGAGCCTAGGCGATGCCGCACCGCCGCAGTGCCCTGAGGATCCGGCCGAGACCCGCCCGCCCCCCGGGCGCGTACCCAAGCCGGCGCACCGACCCGCGAGCGCGCGGCGCCCGTCGCCGTCCGGTGGACCGTCCGCCGGCCGGCGTCCGCGTTCCGCGCGCGCCCGGTCCGCTCAGCGGCCGCACCCGGGCTTCACGCGTCCGCCGCGTCCGGCTCCCGTTCCTCCCGGGGCTCCTTCGCGATCCGCAGTTCCCCGGCCGTCAGCGGCGGGGCCGGCAGTCGGGGCAGCCGGGGGCCGCGCAGCACGGCCAGCGCGATCTCCGGTCGCAGCAGCGAGGTGATCGGCGCGGACAGGGTCATGACGTCGAACAGGGCCTTGGCGACGAGAGGCCGCCCGGTCGCGGTCAGCATCAGGCGGTCGACGTAGTGCCGCAACACCCGCGAACCCGCGCCCGGCTCCCTTCCGATCGCGCCCGGATAGAGGATGTCCTGCCCGGTGGCCAGATCCCAGGCCATGGAGACCGGGCCGGCGACCGCACGCTGCACGGCGCGGGCGAGCCCCGGAGCCGCCACGCCCCGGGCCGCGACCGCCTCGCGCAGGGCCAGCACGCCCTGCGCGGCCACCGACATGCCGTGCCCGTAGACGGGGTTGTACGTGGCGACCGCGTCGCCGATCGCGACGAAGCCCTCAGGCAGGTCGTCGACCTTCTCGTAGTACCGGCGCCGGTTGACCGTGCTGCGGTTGACGACGACGTCGGTGAGCGGCTCGGCGTCGGCGATCAGCTCGCCGACGACGGGATGGCGTACCGAGCGGGCGAAGTTCTCGAACTCGTCGGCTGCGCTGGTGGGTTGGCCCCCGCGGGTACCGGACAGGGTCACCAGCCAGCGCTCGCCCTCGATGGGCACGATGGTCGCGGTCTGCCCCGGTCGCGGCTCGCGCGCGTCCGCCTGCACGTTGACGACGGGGAAGTCGCCGGAGCCGGCGGGCGCGCGGAACAGGCGGCTGGCGTAGGCGAGGCCCGAGTCGACCTTCTCCTCCCGCACCTCGCCGGCCCCGAGCCTCCTCAGCCAGTCGGGCGCCCGCGAGCCGCGGCCGCTCGCGTCCACGACCAGGTCGGCCCCAAGCACCCGCTCGGTGCCGTCGGCTCCGCGCACCCGTACGCCCGTGACGCGCGTCGCACCGCCCTCCAGACCCAGCAGTTCGGTGCGTTGCAGCACGGTGACCCCGGGACCGGCGGTGACCTGTTCGCGGACCACCCAGTCGAGCAGGTCTCGGCTGCAGGCGATGAGGAACTGCATCTCCGGCCAGCGGCGGAACCAGCCCAGCGCCGACAGGGACACCAGTCCCGTCGGCAGCGGGATGCGCCGGGCACCCGCCGCGAGCCAGCGCTCGGTGGTCCCCGGCAGCAGGGTCTCGACGGCCCGGGCGCCGCCCGACCACAGCAGGTGGGCGTGGTGCGCCTGCGGCAGGCTCCGGCGGGCGTGCGGCCCGTCGGGCAGGGCGTCCCGTTCGACGACGAGGACCTCGTCGACGTGGGGACGCAGGACGCCGGCCGCCAGCATGCCGGCCAGTCCGCCGCCGATCACGACCGCTGTGCGCGGCGCGCTCCGGCTGGTTCTCAAGGGATCGCTCATCGGGTGCCGCTCTCTGACCGGGCCGCGCGCACGCCCACTGCCGCGACGACGGGGGAATGACGCAGCGCCAGGGACATGCGCACCAGATCGCGCGGTCCCTGCGCTTCGGACGTGTAGGTCTGGGCCGAGCTGATGATCTCGCCTTCCGGGTCGGCGGCGCGGGAGCGCAGCGCGGCGGCGACCATCGCGGCGTCGGCGACGGCCTGCGCCTCGCGCGGCTCGGCGCCGTCCGCGACCGCCTCCTCGTACGCCCTCGCCCGCAGCCCGCGGTCGAAGTACGGGTCGAGCTGCAGCAGACCGTCGTGGATGTCGGACTCGCGCTGGGTGACCCGTAGTTCGACCGGCGAGAAGAAGGAGATGCGCACGGTGGGCGTGCCGGGCACGGACGCGGCGCGCAGCTCCCGCCACAGCGTCCCGAGCCGCCGGTAGGCCGCCCAGTCGTGCCAGGTGTCGGACAGCCGCTGCCCGACGAGCGGCAGGACGAAGCCGATCGCGCTGAGCAGGGCCCCGACGGAGGCGAGGGGCGGCGCGGCCAGGGTGCTCAGCGCGTCCCAGTCGTGACCGGCCCAGCGCGCGAAGACGGCCGAGAACTTGCTCACCCCGTACGCCAGGTTGAACAACGACCCGAACACGATGATCACCAGGCCGCCGCGCAGCCAGCCGCGCACCTGGAGCGACCACCGCCAGCACAGCGCCGTCATACCGATGGCCGCCACGCTGTGCGCGATCAGGTACAGCACGATCATCTCGCGGATGTACGGAGTCGTGGCGTAGTGCGTGTCGAGGTCCCGCAGCCGCTCCTCGGGCGCCTCCCCGAGCAGGAACAGGACGATCAGGAGCACGACGACGACGCCGTACCCGACGACCCAGCGGACGGAGACGCGCCGTGTCTCCTCCGGCGGGCCGCCGCGCCAGTTGACCAGCAGGATCAGGCAGGAGGCGCTGAAGGCGGTCAGGATGCAGTAGACCAGCGGGGCCGAGAAGTTGGCGACGCCGGTGAGGCGGTTGACCGCGGCGATGGTGGGCGGCGCGGCGAAGAAGAAGGTGCAGGCCGCGAGGACCAGCAGGGCGCAGACCGAGCGGAGCAGCGGGTCACGCCAGTCGCGCAGCATCCCCGGCAGCTTGAACGCCAGTGCGACGCCCAGGGCGGCCGCGGGTATGTAGTAGTCGGGACCGTCCACGCATCAGCCCTGTGGCCCGCGGTATCCCAGGGAGGCTTCGATACGTCCTGCGACACATTCCCTGTGCACCGGGCCGCGCCCGGTCGAACCGGTGAGCCACGCACGGCACTTGCTGCCGAGCAGCAGGCCGAAGCTCTCCGCCTCGCGCTCCTCGGCCTGGTCGGACCGGGACCGTGCGGCGACCTTCAGCACGGTCGCCTGCAGATCGGCCTCGTCGGTGAGCAGGCGTGCAGCCACGGCGGCGCCCTCGACGTGGTGGCTGCAGTGCCCGGCCTTCATGTGCCACAGCTCATGGCCGAGGATGACCAGCTGGTGGTCGGGTGCGGTGCGCTCCTCGATGACGATCAGATCCTGCTCCGCCATGTCGAGCCACAGGCCGCTCGCGGTGCCGGGCGGGAACGAGGCCATGCGGTAACGGACCGGCCTGCCGCGGTGTCTGCTCATCCCGTCGCACAGCGCGCGGTAGAGATCGGCGGGGGCGGCCGGCGCCGGCAGGTCGATTCCGGCGATCAGCTCGCCGCACAGCCGACGCATCTCCTTGCCTATGCTCACCGCTCTCCTCTCCCCGTGCGCACCCGTCGGGACACGTCCTGACTCCGAGCCTGTCCGGAAATCAGGGGCGCGTCGGCCTGACGCTCTCGAGGAGCATGTCGAGCCACTCCGTGACCTTGTCCCGGTGCTTGTCGGTGGGCAGCTGGGCAGCCCGCCAGGCGATGCCCCGCACACCATGGTCCTGCAACAGCCGTTCCAGCGGGTCGCCTTCTCCCACGAAGTCCTGAAGCAGACTCTGCTCGGTGCGGTGCAGGGCACCGGCGAGAGCGTCGGAGTCGTCAGCGGTCAGGAACCCCGCGTGGACCTTGAAGAACCGCTGGATCGCGTCACAGTGTTCCATGGTGGGCCGGCGGTCGCCGTTGATCAGCGCCCCGGCCTGCTGGCGCGACATCCCGGCGCCGTCGGCGATCTCCTGCTGCGTGTACCGGCGGCCGTTGGGCTTGAGCCGGGTCCTGCGCAGCAGGTCGAAGCGCTGCAGGAAGCGCGCCTGGAGGTCCGTCTCGCCGGCCGGGCGCCCGTCGAGCAGGGCGCGGACCACGTCCGCCGGCACGCCCGAGGCTTCGGAGAGCGTGTCGACGTCGAAGACCTCGTCGTGGCTGATTCCGAGCTTGTCCGCGAGGTCGGCCACCCGGGCGACGGATGCCGCCAGAGGGTCGTCCGCGGCCGGACCCGGAACCGAGAAGCCGTCCGTCACCAGTAGGTCTCCTAGATCACGCGAGGCAGCCCCGCACTCAAGGGGCTGCCGGGAGATTAACCGCTTCGAGTGAATGCAACCAGGTCTTGCCACAGCTGTGGCGGAAATCGAGCGTTCAACGGCGCTGAATGCCACGATAGTTGACATAGTTGCCTCGGCGGTAAGAGGATCGCCAGGCAGCATGAAGATCCAAAGGGGGCTGCCACAGCGGGACTTGGCAGGACTTCGAGAAGCTTCGGAAAGGCGGCGTTCTCGATGACGTACGAGGCGGGCGTCGAGCGCCCCGGAGCCAAGGGACGACCCGGCCGCGTCACGTCCGCCCGCGGCAGCGCCCGTACGAAGCGAATCGGTGACGCCCTGGACATGGAGACCACGCAGCGCGGCCGGCTGCGCCGGATCGGCGGCGACCGCGACAGCTTCCGCGAGTCGGCCGCCCCGCTGCGGCCGTCCGGCCCCGTTCCGCCGTCCGGCCCCGTTCCGCCGTCCGGACCGGTCCGCAGACCCGCCCCCGCGCGCCCCTCCGGACCGCCCCACCCGCCCGTTCCCGTGCATCCTCCGGTGCCCACGTCGCCCACCCGGCCGGCGGAGCCGGCCGACCCGGCCACCGAGGCGTACCTGCGCGACTACGCGTCCCTGATGGACGCGGTGCCGCTGCCCTCCCTGCTGTTCGACCGGCGCTGGGACGTGGTCCACACGAACCCCGCCTTCGACGCCCTGTTCCGCGACATGGGCCCGCACCCCACGGCCATGCCCCACCAGAACTTCCTGCGCTTCGCCCTCTTCCACCCCGACGCGCCCACGGTGCTCGCCGAGCACGAGACCAGCTGGTGCCTGCCGCTGATGGCCCAGCTCGCGGACGCTCTCGAGGGCGACGGCGAAGACGACCGCCTTTCGGCCATTCGTGACGACATCGCGCTCGACCCGATCATGGACGCGGCCTACCGGTGCGGACTGCCGCACTGGATGCGGGCGGTGGGCGCGGCGGCGGTCCGTCACGACGGAGCCGTGCGGCCGGTGAACCACCCCGACCCCCGGTGGGGGCGCACCGACTGCCGGATCGTGGACGAGACCCCCGTCCGCCTGCAGGACAAGGGGTACACCCGCCTCACGCTTGTGCTCCGCGAGAGCCGCTCGGCGGTGCCGGGAGTGCCGCGCGGCAGGGCGCACCTGCGCGCGGTCTCCGGGGGCTGAGCGGCCGGCCGCCTCTCCCGCTCCGACGCCTGACCCCGCTCCCGGGCGCAGTCTCAGCGCATCGCGGCCACGGCCCACTCCGCGACGATCGCCACCGCCACACCGACGCCCAGCACCAGCGTGGCCCAGCGGGTGCGCCCCGCACGGCTGAGGACGAGCGCGCTGCCGGAGAGGATCAGTGCCATGCCGTAGAAACCGAGGGTCAGCACCGAGTGCGTACTGCCGAGCCGCAGGACCAGGACGGCGCCTACGGCGATCATGATGCCCGCCGAGAGAGCTATGCGGACATGGCGCGCCTGGCGCGGGGTGAGCCCCTGCCGTTCCGGGCTCGTACGGGCTTCTGACACTTCTGACATGCCAGAAGCCTATCCGCAGCCACACGGGCGCCGTCCGGCGGCTCACGTACCTCGTGCGCTGGGGATGCGCGCCGGCCACCTCGGTGCCGCGCCCGTCAGCTGGCAGGCCATCAGGTACAGGGGGAGAGGCGGGGTGTAGGGGCTCAGGCCGTCCGGACCGCGGATCAGCCGGGGTCTGTCGCCGGGCACCCAGGCGCC
The DNA here is from genome assembly GCF_040675505.1 of Streptomyces sp. NPDC049597. Classification (NCBI taxonomy): domain Bacteria; kingdom Bacillati; phylum Actinomycetota; class Actinomycetes; order Kitasatosporales; family Streptomycetaceae; genus Streptomyces; species Streptomyces sp. NPDC049597. The sequence continues at coordinate 199,543 of NZ_JBFAOY010000006.1, read as the reverse complement.
CCTGGCGTAGTGCGCGGGCAGCGGCCACAGCAGGTCGAGATCCGACCCCGCCGGAACGATCCACCACCACCACCGGCTGTCGGCGAACACGCACCCGGGGCGCGGCGTGCGGCCGAGGAGGCGGAACCCGAAGCGGGCGGGTACGCCCACGGCGTCGCCGCCGAGTGCCGCCGGCAGGGAATCGGGCAGGACGAGGCGGGTGAGCCCGGCCTCCCGGTCGCAGCGGTCCACGAGCCGCGGCCGCGGGAGCCGCTGGGGCGTCGGTGGGACCGGTTCATGGCGTACGCCCCGGGCGAGGAGCGTCGCCAGGCTCTTCAGCACGGACCGCCGGACGCGAACGGCCCTGTCCTAGAGGGGAGTTCGGCCCATACGACACGACCCGTGCCGTGCTCGCAGTCGTGCGTCCCCCACGCGGTGCTGACCGCTTCGACGAGCAGCAGCCCGCGGCCGCGTTCCTCCTCGAGGCCGTGGCAGACCCGGGGGCCGGTCGCCGTGGAGCCCTGGTCCTGCACGGTGACGCGCAACCGCCCCTCGGAGCGGTGCAGTTGCAAGGAGACGAGATGGCCGCCGGTGTGCACCACCGCGTTGGTGACCAGTTCGGAGACGATCAGGAGGGCCGTGTCGTGGGTGTCGCCGCCGATGTCCCAGACGTCGAGCCGCTCGCTCACCAGTCGTCTCGCGCGGGAGACGGATTCGACGCGCGCCGGCACTTCGAAGCCGTAGCGGGAGGTGGAGGTGTCCGGACTCGCGTCCAGGAAGGGCGTGGTGAGCGCGTCACGGTTCACACCGTCAGTCTCCCGCTGTAACAGTCACGTTGGCAAGGCCCACTCTGAAAAATGCAGAGTGGGCATATTCATCGTTGAACCGCCATGGCACACTGCTCGCAACAGCACGTGGGGAGGTCTCGAAGTGAGTGAACCGCGGTCCGCCCCCACCGTGGGCCAGGTCGTCCTCGGCAAGCGCCTGCAGGACCTGCGGGAGCGCGCCGGCCTCAAACGCGAGGAAGCGGCAAAGATCCTCCGCGTCGCCGCGGGCACCATCCGCAGGATGGAGACCGCCGAGGTGGCGCTGAAGATTCCATATGTCCAGCTGCTTCTCGGCGCATACGGGATCGGCGACGAGGAGGCCCGCGGATTTGTGGAGCTGGCCGAAGAAGCCAACAAACCGGGCTGGTGGCAGCGTTTCCACGACGTCCTGCCGGGCTGGTTCAGCATGTACGTCAGCCTGGAGGGTGCCGCGAGCCTCATCCGTGCGTATGAACCGCAGTTCGTGCCCGGGCTGCTGCAGACGGAGGACTACGCACGGGCGATCATGCTCGGCGGAGCCATCGGTCACACCGATCCGGAGGACATCGAGAGGCACGTGGCGCTGCGGATGGAGCGTCAGGCACTGCTCAGCCGTCCCGACGCGCCCCGACTGTGGGTGATCATGGACGAGACGGTGCTGCGCCGCCCCGTCGGCGCGCCCGGCGTGATGAAGAAGCAGATCGACAAGCTGCTCGAGAGCGCCGGGCTGCCCCATGTGACGCTGCAGATCGCCGAATTCGCGAGCGGCCACCATCCGGGTACCTACGGGCCCTTCGTCCTCTTCCGGTTCGCCATGCCCGAGCTCCCGGACATGGTCTACAGCGAATACCTGACCGGTGCCGTCTATCTCGACGCGCGCCCCGAGGTCGCCACGCATCTGGAGGTCATGGACCGCATGGCGGCGCAGGCCGCGACGGCACAACGCACGAAGGAGATTCTGGATGCTCTCCGCAAGGAGCTGTGAATGAAGCGCATATACAACGGCATGCCCGCTGGTGAGCTGGGCGAGGACGGCTGGCACAAACCCTGGAGCGGGGGGAACGGAGGCAACTGCGTCGAGACCATGAAGCTGGCCGACGGCCGGGTCGCGGTCCGCCAGTCCGCCGATCCCGACGGTCCGGCACTCATCTACACCACCAACGAGATCGCCGCCTTCATCCAGGGGGCGAAGTCGGGCAAGGCCGATTTCCTGGTCAGTTGACCTGCTGCCGCGGGGGCAGCAGCGTCACCAGGAACCGCTGCACGGGCGAGATGTTGCCGGCCGCGTCGACGGTGCGGTACTCGATGGTGTGGGTGCCGTAGTCGGGTGTGGCGTCGTCCCAGGGCACCACGCGGGGAGTGCCCAGCTTTCCGTACACGAGATCGTCGATCACGGTGCCCTGCGGGGTGAACCGGTAGGGGGCGGCGGCGTCGGTGGGCCAGCCGTAGTACGTCTGCCAGCCGTCGCCGTCGACCCTGAACTCCCGTACCACGTAACCGTCCTGGTCGTCCCGGGCGGTCAGCCCCATCGTGAAGGGGCCGTCGTAGACGTACTCCACCGGCCTGCCGGGCCGGTGGACCGTCCGCAGCGGCTCCGACAGTTCGAAGGAGGCCGTGGCCGGGTACGCGTCCACGGTCCAGGTCAGTTCCTCGCCGGTGCCCGCGATGCGGGCCGTCAGCTCGTGGGTGCCCGGCCGCAGCCGCAGGGCGCCCAGGTCCAGGTCCCGGTCGTTGCCGGGGTTGGCCACGAGACGGCCGTCGAGCGTCCAGCGGACCGCGAGCGGGCGGCCGGCGGGGTGCGTGGTCTCCGCGTACACCACCGAAGACGCCCCGACGGGCGCCCCGGTCGCGGTGTGGTCGGTGAACGCCGCCGCCACCTCGTCCGGCGCGGTGTCCACCGACGTGTCCACCGTCCAGCGCACCGTACGCGTCAGCGCCGTGGACGCGCGCACGGCCGGATCCCGTACGAACGGCGTGGGATCCGTGACGGTCGCCGTGAGCGTATGCGTGCCGGGCGGAAGGCGCAGACGGCGCAGGTCGACCGTACGTGCGTCACCCACCGCCCGCAGCCGCTCGCCGTCCAGCCGCCATACGACGTCGAGTTCACCACCGACCGGGTGCATTGTGTCCACCCACACCGTCCGGTCGTCGCCGATCGGGGCGGTGTCGGGCGTGTGGCCCTGCACGAGGTTCACCTTGGCCGAGATCTTCTGCACCATCACCTCGCGCTCGACCTGGTCGAAGGCGTACCCGAGGGTCTTCATGATCGAGTGCTTGCTGGGCCGCCACACGCCCTTCGTGCTGTACATCCCGCCTTCGTGGCGTCCGATGACCCCGCCCGCCTCGCTCTCCTCGCCGAGCCAGCGCCACCACTTCGCCCGCTGCTCGCGCATCTGCTCCTCGGTCAGCAGCGTGTGGTGCGCCGACGCCGGCTCACCGCCGCTGTAGGTGCCGCCGGGCACTCCGCGTGCGTAGTAGTCGTACTCGTCCTGGAGCTTGCCGAGCGAGTGGCCGAGTTCGTGCGGCGTGATGAGCGAGGACAGGGCGTTGCCGCCCGACGCGGTGGCGTAGGTGCCGCCCGCACCGCCGTAGGTGTCGCTGTTGGCGAGCGCCACGATCTGCCGGTTGGCGGCCGACGTGCCCGGCACGAGATCGGCCAGCGCCGTCGCCGCGCCGCTGTCCACGCTGAGCAGCCGCTGCACGCTGTTCGGGTTGCAGCCGCCCCAGAAGCCCATGCCGAGCGCGGTGTCCCGGCGGGCGGAGTCGAGGCCCGGATCGCAGTCGACGCCGGAGTCGGCGGACGCGGTCTCCACGGCCCACACGTTGATGTACGAACGGTAGGAGGCGAACGGCTCGGTCGACCACAGCACGTTGAGGTGTGTCTCGACGTGTGCGCGGAACTCCGGCAGCTGCGCCGCCGTGTAGCCGTCGCCGAGCACCACCAGGTTGAAGCGCTTGTCGGCGGGGCCCGTGGTCTGCACCGGCACGACCTTCGCCGCGTCCGTCACCTCGTCCGTCACCGCGGCGTCCGCCGCCGACGCGGGGGCACCCGAACCGAACAGCAATGCGGCGAGGACGGCGCCAGCGGTCGCGAACAGCGCCGCCCCGCGCACCCGTGTGACGGATGTGGTCATGGTGATGCAGCGTACGCGTGGGATCAACGGACAGTAAAGACGAGGGAATTGACGAAATCCTTCGCCGGTGGCGGCAGACGCAGCGGCCCGCTCCCCGGTGTGACGGAGCCGAGCACCCGTGCCGCCCGCGCTCCCGTGCACGAGGGCAGGCTTCCGGGCAGTCCGTGCACGCCTTTGTCTGCCCGCCGCGACCGGACCGAACGCCTCGCCGCCCCGGCCCGGTCCGGAGCCGGAACGACGTGCACGCCGGGCCGGTGACGGGCGACCGTCCGCCTCAGGCGGTGAACAGCGGTCGTGCCCGCCGCGCCTCGTTCAGGGCCGTCGCCCACCACTCCAGCTGGTCCAGCAGCACCTTCGCGGCACCGCCCGGGCCCTCGGGTTCGCGCAGCGTGCCGTCGGGGGCGAAGAGCTCGTAGTAGCGCGGGAAGCTGACGTAGTCGCGGACCGTGTGCGCGTGCAGCTCGTTGAACACCTGCCGCAGCTGCTCGATGGCCAGCAGTCCGCCGCTCGCGCCGCTGTACCCGACGAAGCCGATCGCCTTGGCCTGCCACTCCGTGTAGTGCCAGTCGATGGCCGCCTTCAGCGACGCGGGGAAGCTGCGGTTGTAGTCCGGCGTCACGACGACGACCGCGTCGGCCGCCGCCAGCCGCCGCGTCAGCTCCGCCATCCCGGCCGGCCGGTCCATCCCGGGCTGCAGGGCGGGCGGCACGGGCGGCAGCTCCAGCGGCAGCGGGGTGTCCGCCAGGTCCACGAGGTCGACGGTGAACCGGCCGTGCTGGTCGGCCTGTTCGGCGAACCACTTGGCGACCACCGGGCCGAAGCGGCCCTCCCGGACGCTGCCGACGAGCACGGCGAGACGCAGGGTGTTCTCGGACATGGTGATGCTCCTCACGAGGTCGGAATCGGCGCCGGAGGCGGCGCGGACACCACGCTGCCGGGCCGGCGGGGGAGCAGGAAGGCCGGGCCGAGACTGGTAGTGGCAGGGCCACGATCCGCGGCCGCCCGGCTGTTACGTTCGAGGGGTGAGCGACAACGAGCTGGGACTGTTCCTGCGCAACCGCCGTGAGGCCCTCGCACCGGCCGACGCCGGGCTCCCCGCGGGCCCCCGCCGCCGCACCCCGGGCCTGCGCCGCTCGGAGCTGGCGACCCTCGCCGGGGTCAGCGTCGAGTACGTGACCCGGCTGGAGCAGGGACGCGACCGCAGGCCGTCCCCGGCGGTGCTGTCCGCACTGGCCGACGCGCTGCGCCTCGCCCCCGCCGAGCGGGTCCATCTGCACCGGCTCTCCAAGGGCGCGGACGGGAACTTCAGCTGCATGGGCGGCGCCCTGCCCAACCGGGAGGTGCGCCCACCGGTCCGCGCGCTGCTCGACCGCCTCGAACCGGCCCCGGCCGTCGTGCTCAACCGCCTGAGCGAACTGCTCGCCTGGACCGAGGGCTACGAGCGGCTCGCCCGCCCGCTGGGCCTGCTGGACGGCGCCCCGCCGAACCTGGCGCAGTGGGTGTTCACCGATCCGCGGGCGCAGGAGGCGCACCCGGACTGGGACCGGGTGGCCGACGAGCAGGTGGCGGCGCTGAAGCAGGGGCCGTTCCGGGCGGACCGCCATGTGGCGGCGCTGGTGGACGAGTTGACGGTGACGGCGGGGCCCGTGTTCGCGGACCGGCTCGGGACGGTGCCGGGTCTGCCGCGCGCCAACGGCATCACACGCCTGACGCACCCCGGGGCAGGCGCGCTGCGGCTGTCCTACGAGACGCTGGAACTGCCCGCGGACGACGACCAGCGCCTGCTGGTCCACCTGCCGGCGGACGCGGCGACAGCGCGCGCCCTCGACGCCCTGACGGGGCGTCACCCGGGTGCCCTGCGGGCACTCCCCACCGGCGCGTAAGGCCGCGGGGCGGGAACATCTGGGCGCTGCCCCGGCCGGGGCCGGTGGCCGCCGCGGCCCCCGAGCGGCTCGTCGGGGGGCGTGTGCCCGGTGGTTACGCGGCCCCGGCTTCCACCGGCAGGTCGTTCAGGCGCCATTCGAGCATGCCGTCGACGAGGCGGGCGGCGCGGCGCCCCTGAGCTGTGAGCAGGCGGACGGCGTCGTGGGACAGGACGCAGTTGGCGCCGCGGCAGTAGGCGACGATCCCGGCGTTGTCCGGCAGCTCGGCGAGCCGCGCTTCGAGCTGGTCGAGGGGGATGGACAGGGCGCCGGGGATGTGTCCGGCGGCGTACTCCTCGGCGGGGCGCACATCGATGACGGTGACCGTGCCCGCCCTCACCCGTTCCAGCAGCTCCTCGCGGGTGAGCCGGTCGGTGTCGTCGGGGCCGAGGTAGGCGGCGCGGGCATGCCCGGCTGCGGCCAGGTGGGAGTGGGCGACCTGCTGCAGCAGCGAGTAGAGGGCGGCGACATCGTCGCCGGCGAGCCGGTAATGGATGCGCACCCCCTCGCGGCGGGTGACGACCAGACCGGCCTGCCTGAGGACCTGCAGATGCGCGGAGGCGGTGGTCAGGCCGAGCCCCGCGGCCCTGGCGAGGGCGTCGACGCTGCGCTCGCCCTGGGCGAGCAGGTCGAGCAGCTCCAGGCGCTTGCCGTTGGACAGCGCCTTGCCCGTCCGGGCGAGTGCCTCGAACAGCGCGGCCTTGCGAGCGGGATCTCCCATGGCATCCTCCATAAATCCATGGAATATTGTAGAGCGGAAGGGGGAGACAGGACCACCCCATACCTCAGTCATGCGGGAGGACGCCGTGAACTTCGCCGACGAACACCTGGTGCCTTTGGTGGACGCGGGGTTGGGCAACAGCTCCTACCTGGTCGACCTCGGCGACGGCCGGGCCCTGGCGGTGGACGCCAGTCGTGACATCCGCTCCCTGCGAGCCGCCGCCGCCAGGCGTGGCCTGAGAGTGGCATTCGCGGCCGACACCCACCTGCACGCCGATTTCCTCACGGGCGCGCTCCAGCTAGCCGCCGACGACCGGGCCACTGTGCTCGCCTCCGCCGCCGGCCGCCGCGCCTTCCCGCACACCGCGCTCGGCGACGGCGACGAGGTGGACCTCGGCGGGCTGACGCTGCGGGCGCTCGCCACCCCGGGCCACACCGACGAGCACCTGGCCTTCCTGCTCCTGGACGGCACCCGCGCACTCGGGGTGTTCACCGGGGGCTCGCTCATCGTCGGCTCCGCCGCCCGCACCGACCTGCAGGGGGCGGACCGGGCCGAGGAGCTGGCCCGCGCCCAGTACCGGTCGCTGCGACGGCTGACGGAGCTCCCCGACGACACGCCGGTGTGGCCCACACACGGCGCGGGCTCGTTCTGCTCGGCGCCGCCCGGTGCGGAGCGGACCACCACCATCGGCGCGCAGAAGGCCGCCAACGAGCTGCTCGCCGCACCGGACGAGGACACGTTCGTGGCCCGCCTGCTCGGCTCCCTCGGCTCCTACCCCGCGTATTTCGACCGACTCGCCGAGATCAACCGCCAAGGCCCGGCCCTCCTCGTCACCGCCCCGGGCCTGAAGCCGCTCGGCCCGGCCGTCGTCCGTTCCCTGCTCGCCTCCGGCGCGCACCTCGTCGATGCCCGCCCCGTGGAGGAGTTCGCCGCCGGGCACATCCCCGGTGCCGTCTCCAACCCGCTGCGGCCGGCGTTCGCGACCTGGCTGGGCTGGCTGCTGCCGGACGACGCCCCGCTGGTCTTCGTCCTCGGCCCCGGCCAGGACCAGCACGAACTCGCCTGGCAGGCGGCGAAGATCGGGTACGACCGGCCCGCCGGACAGCTGGCCGGCGGCATGGACGCCTGGATCGCCGACGGCGGCACGGTGGACACGATCAGCCTCGTCACGGCTGAGCAGATCGGCGATCGCCCGGTCCTCGACGTGCGGCAGGCCGCCGAGTTCGCCGGCGGTCACATCCCCGGCGCCGCCCACGCCGAACTCGGCGCCATCCCCGCCGGTGCGCCCACCACCGTCGACGGCACCGTGGTGATGTGCGGGCACGGCGAACGCGCCACGACCGCCGCCAGCCTCCTCGCCCGCGCCGGTTCCCGTGATCTCGCCGTCCTGGTCGGCGGTGCCGCCGACTGGGCAAGGGCCACCGGCCGTGCCCTCGAGGACGGCTCGTGAACGCCCCCGCCGAGCCGGCGCCCGCACCCGGGCGTCCAGGCGCGATCCGGCTCGGCCTGCGCGCCAACATCGCCCAGTTCACGCTCCTCGTCGCCGTCAACGCCCTGGTGGGCGGCATGCTGGGGCAGGAACGCACCGTCCTTCCGCTGCTCGCCGAGCAGACGTTCCACCTGTCCGCCTACACCGCCGCACTCACCTACATCGTGGCGTTCGGGGTGGTCAAGGCGGCCACCAACTTCTTCGCCGGGACGCTCTCCGACCGCTTCGGCCGCAAGCCCGTCCTCGTGGCGGGCTGGCTGTTCGCCCTGCCCGTGCCGCTGCTGCTCATCTGGGCGCCCTCCTGGGGGTGGGTGGTCTTCGCCAACGTGCTGCTCGGCGTCAACCAGGGGCTCACCTGGTCCACCACCGTCATCATGAAGATCGACCTGGTGGGACCGGCCCGCCGCGGCCTCGCCATGGGGCTGAACGAGGCCGCAGGCTACGGCGCGCTCGCCGCCACCGCCATGGCCACCGGTGCCATCGCCGCCCACAGCGGACTGCGTCCGCAGCCGTTCCTCCTCGGCATCGCCTACGCCGCACTCGGCCTCGGCCTCTCCGTCCTCGCGGTGCGCGAGACCCGCGACCACGCCCGCGCCGAAGCCGCCCTCCACCCCGCCCCGGACAATCCCGGCCATCACGCGGACCTGACCACGGCCCAGATCGTCCGCACCACCAGCTACGGCGACAAGGCCCTGTCCTCGGCCAGCTGGGCGGGCATGGTCAACAACCTCAACGACGCCCTCGCCTGGGGCCTGTTCCCCCTCCTCTACGCCGCCCACGGCCTGTCCGTCGCCCGGATCGGTCTGCTCGCCGCCCTCTACCCCGCCGTCTGGGGCCTGGGCCAGATCCTGACCGGCTGGTGGTCCGACCGCGTCGGCCGCAAACACCTCGTCACCGCGGGCATGCTGCTGCAGGGCGCCGCCATCGGCATGGTCGCCGCCGGCACGTCCTTCCCGGTATGGGCCGGCGCCCAGATCCTGCTGGGGGCGGGCACCGCCCTGGTCTACCCCGTCCTTCTCGCGGTGATCGGCGACGTCGCCCATCCCGCCTGGCGTGCCCGCGCCGTGGGCGTCTACCGCCTGTGGCGGGACGGCGGCTTCGCCGTCGGCGCCCTCCTCGCCGGAGCCCTCGCCGACGCCTACGGCCTCACCACAGCCATCTGGGCCGTCGCAGCCCTGACCGCGGCCACCGGGCTCCTCGTCGCGGTCCGCATGTACGAAACCCACCCGCGGGTCTGAACCACCCGCAGGCTCCGGAGAGGCGAGCCCGGTGCGCGCGCGGCCGGCGTGTCGGGCCCCGACGCCCCGCCCGGGCCGCGTGCCGGGCCCTGACGTCCCGCCCGGCCCGCGTGCCGGGCCCTGACGTCCCGCCCGGCCCGCGTGTCGGGCCCCGAATCCCCTCCCGGGCCGGGGCGTCACGGCAGGCGCAGATACGCGAGCCCGGCGTGTTCGGCGCGGTAGCCGTCGACGAGGCGGCGCGCGACGCTCACCGAGTCGACGAGCGGATGCAGGGCGAAGGCCGTGACCGCGTGCGACCGCGATCCGCTGCCGGCCGCGGCCAGCACCTCGCGCTCGACCGCTTTCACGGCGGTCACCAGACCCGTCGCATAGGGAGGCAGCGGGTCGACGGCGACCGGATGCGCCCCGTTCGCGTCCACCAGGCAGGGCACCTCGACGACGGCGTCCGCGTCGAGGACGGACAGCGCGCCCCGGTTGCGGACGTTGAGGATCAGCGTCGTCCGCTCGTCGCGCGCGACGGCCCGCATCAGCGCGAGGGCCACCTGCTCGTAGCCGCCGGGCTGCAGGTCCTCCGCCTCCCGCTCGCCGGCCCCGGCGGCCTCCCGGTTGGCCGCCATGTAGGTGGCCTCGCGCTCGGCGAGAGTGCGCCGCCAGGTGGTCAGCGCCGGCGTGCCGGGCCGCTTCATCTCCTCGTAGAAACCGGCCTGCTGGGCCCGCAGGAACGCACCCCGCGTCTGCTTCGCCTCCTGGTAGGCGCGCACGGTCTCCCGGTTGAAGTAGTAGTAGTGCAGGTACTCGTTGGGGATCGCGCCGAGCGAGCGAAGCCAGTCGGGGCCGAAGAGCCTGCCCTCCTCGAAGGAGCCCAGGGCCTCGCTGTCGGCGAGCAGTTCCGGCAGCCGGTCGCGCCCGCCGACGCGCAGCCCGCGCAGCCACCCGAGGTGGTTGAGCCCGACGTAGTCGGTCCACGCGGTCGCGGGGTCGGCGCCGAGGACCTTCGCGACCCGGCGGCCGAGTCCGACGGGTGAGTCGCAGATGCCGATGACCCGGTCGCCGAGGATCCGGCTCATCGCCTCCGTGACCAGACCGGCCGGGTTGGTGAAGTTGATGACCCAGGCGTCGGGGGCCAGCTCCGCGATCCGCCGGGCGATGCCGGTCGCCACCGGTACCGTGCGCAGCCCGTACGCGATACCGCCCGCGCCCACCGTCTCCTGCCCGAGCACCCCCTCGGCCAGCGCGACCCGCTCGTCGGCCGCGCGCCCTTCCAGGCCGCCGACGCGGATCGCGGAGAAGACGAAGTCGGCGCCGCGCACGGCCTCGTCGAGGTCGCGGGTCACCGAGACGCGCGGGGGGTCCGGCTGTCCGGCGGCCTGCTCGGCGAGCACCCGCGAGACGGCGTCCAGCCGCTCGGAGTCCACGTCGTACAGCGTGACGGCGGTGACCCGGCCCTCGGCCTGATCGCCGAGGAGCGCCCCGTACACGAGAGGCACCCGGAATCCGCCGCCGCCGAGAATCGTGAGCTTCATGCCCGTACGGTACGTCGCGCGCCGACGGCCGCGGCGAAGCCCCCGCACGGGCGCGGGCCCGAAATCCCGGCACGGGCGCGCGACCTGACGGATCCGCGCGGGGGAACTGATGAAGTCCCGCATCGCCCGTTCTCCCGCCCGCGGGGCGCTGCTTACGGTCGTGCGCGTCCCCGGCCCCGTCACGAGGCCCCCATCAAGGAGCGCCCCTATGCGCGTCTACCTCGACCGCAACTTCCTGCTGACGTACGCGGCGTCGTTCATCTCGCTGTTCGGCTCGAAGCTGCTGATGATCTCCTACGTGGCCTTCGTCTACGGCGAGACCGGCAGCGCCACCCTGGCCTCCGCGGTGTTCGCCGCGGACTGGGTCGCCAATCTCTTCGTCGGACTGTTCACCACGCACTACATCGACCGTGCGGACGCCAGGAGGCTGCTGCTGCGGCTCAACCTGGCGGCCGCCGCCGTGACGCTGCTGTTCCTGGCCTGTCTGGCACCGGACCAGTTCCCCGTGGCCGTGGCGGTGATCTTCGTCCGCGCCCTGCTCAACAGCGCTGTGAACGCGGCGCGGGTCAAGGCGCTGGTGCAGTTCTTCGACAAGCGGCAGACCGACCTGTACTCCGCCGTGCTCAACTCCAGCCTCTTCATCGCGATAGCCGTCGCCGGTGCGGCCGGCACCGTCATCCTCCGGTTCGTCGGGATGAGCACGGTCGTGCTCATCGACGTCGCCACCTTCCTGGCATCCGCCGCACTGTTCGCGCTCGTGCGGCCGAACCGCGCCCGTATCGAGGAGGCGCGCCGCGCGGCGGGTGACGAGCGGGAGGGCGTCGCGGCGCACGTCCGTTCGGCCGCCCGCATCATCGTGCGCACCCCGGTGGTCTCCACCGCCGTCTTCTACATCGTGCTGACGGTGACGGCCTTCCAGGCCACCTACCTGGTGCTGATCACGGCCGTTCCCGACCTCTGGTTCTCGCTCGGCGAGCCGGGCACCGCGATGTTCTTCACCGCCGAGTCCCTGGCCGTGATCGCCGGTCTGTTCCTGTACCAGTACCTCAGCCGCCGGGAGCTGGTGCCCGAGACGCGCCAGCGGCTCCTGAACGCCGCCGTGACCGCTTTCGCCGTCTTCATGTACGCCGCGCTGCCCGCGGCGCGCTCCAGCCTGGTCCTGGCGCTGGCCGCGTTCGTCGCGATGGTCCTCGCGGTGGAGATGGTCTGGGCGCACCAGTACAAGCGGCTGATCGCCCACACCCCCGAGGCGAAGGTCTCGGCCGTGGTGGGCCTGCTGTCGGCCCTGGGCTACAGCCTGATGGCCGTCTTCGGATCCGTCTTCTCCTGGGTGATGGACACCCTCGGCGCCGAGTGGGCCGTCACTCTCGATCTCGTTCTCATCGCCCTGCTGGTCACCGGCTGGGAGGCGCGCGCACACCGACTTGGGAGTCGCCATGCGAAAAGCATTCGTCCTGCTCGAACTCGTCAACCACGTGGCACTGGTGGCCAAGGCGGCGAAGGCCCGCGGCCTGACGGTGGTGGTCGTGGGGCAGAACCCGCTGCCGCGGCAGGGCCCGTTCGCCGTTCCTGACGGCGTGGTCGACGAGCTGATCCCCCTCGCCTCCTGGTCCGACGCGGACGCCGTACGGGCCGTGCTCGACGACCTGTACGAGCGGTACGAGATAGCCGGCACCTACGCGGCGTTCGAGGCGGCCCTGCCGTACGACGCGGAGCTGCGCGCCCGCGCGGGCCTGCCCACGAGCGGCGCGGACGCCCTGCGCACGGCGCTCGACAAGGGCGAGGTGCGCGACCGGCTGCGCGCCGAGGGACTGTCCCGCCTGCGGTCGACGACCCTGGCCGGCGCGCTGCGCTGGGACACCTGGGGCTTCGACGGCCCGGCGATCCTCAAGCCGGCGCACGGCACCGGCAGCGCCATGTGCTTCACCGTCGGCTCCCTGGACGAACTGCGCGCGGCGGCCGCCGAGATCGAGCGCACACCGCTGGCCGCGGGGATGACCCGCGACTACGTCCTGAGCGGCGGGTTCGTGCTGGAGCAGAAGGCCCAGGGCGAGCTGCTGTCCGTCGAATCGCTGGTGCACGACGGCGAGGTGAAGGTCGTGGGGCTGCTGGGCCGGTACCTGCTGGCCGACGACCCGGTCGTCGAGCAGGCGGCCGTCTTCCCGTACCAGCACCCGCGGTACGCCGAGATCGCCGAAGCGGCGGTGGCCTTCCACCGGTGCCTGGGCATCACGCACGGGCCGACGCACCTGGAGGTGATGGTCCCGGACGACGGCCCGGTGGAGCTGATCGACTTCAATCTGCGGGTGGCGGGCGCGGGCGCCGTACTGCTCTTCGGGCTGGTCCTCGGGACGCCGTACGAGGAACTGCTGACGGATCTCGGCTGCGGGGCGAGCCCCGACCTCGACTCCCTGAACCCCACCCGGGGATGGGCCGCGGAGTGCCTGACGCTGCCGCGCCCCGGCACCACCGAGCTGCGCGACCTGTCCGTCCCGGAGACCGCGCGGTTCGTGCGCCCGACGAAGGAAACGGGGCAGCGGCTCACCGGACGCTCCGACCAGCTGGACACCGTCGTCCTGTTCGTCGTGACGGCCGCGTCCCCGGAGGAACTGCACGAGGTGCTGCTGGACGCCCGCCGGCGGACCGTCGTCAACGGCGAACCGCTCGGCGACAACCCCAACAACCGCCTCATCGCGCCCCGGTACCTGCGCACGCTGGCGGACCTGGCGGTCTGAGGTCTACCCGAGGTCGAAGGCGTTCGGCAGGCCCCAGCGGAAACGGGTGCGGTCGTGCCGTTTGAGCGCCTCGAACTCGGGGGCCCGGTACAGCGGTGTCACCGTGCACCGGGGCGCGGCCGAACCGGTCCGGTCCAGCAGGGCGTTGACCGCCTGACGGGCCGAGGCGTTGGCGCCCTCCATCGTCGCCAGGTCGATGTCGACGCTGACGTAGTCGCCGGCGAGGTAGAAGTTGGGAATCGCGGTGGCGGCCGTGGGGCGGAGGTGGAAGGTGCCGACGGGGTGGATGAGGAGTTCGTCCTCGTTGGTGGGGTTCGGGGTGCCGAGGCCGTCGACGCCCGGGTCGAGGAACCAGGAGTGCAGGGCGCTGTCCTTGAGGACCGTCCGGCCCGTGTCGTTGAGCGCGGCCTTCAGCTGCGCCCACACCTCCCTGGCCACCTCGGCCCGGGTGCACTGCTTGGCGGTCCTGCCGTACAGGATCCCGGGCCGGTCCCACTCGGAGATGTCGACGGACAGGCAGTCCACGGCCGTCCCGTCGCCGTAGTCGGCGGGGAAGTCGCGGTCCGGCCAGTGTCCGGCCTGCTGAATGGCGGTCAGCGACCATGGCGAGTCGACGCAGTTGAGATGACCGTGCAGCAGGGGCGCCCGCTCGTACAGATAGAACTGGATGCCCGTCATCCAGTCGGTGCGCAGCCTGTCGCAGCGGGCGAGCTGCGGGTCGGCGGCCCGCAGGGCCGGTCCCCAGGTGCGCCGCGCGTGCTCGACGGGCATCGCGCACACGTAGTGGTCGGCGGTCACCGCCCGGCGCGCCCCCTGCGCGTCCTCGACGACGGCGGCCGTGATCCTTCCACCGCCGTACGCCGTCTCCCGTACGGTCCAGCCGACGCGGAACCGGACACCGAGCGACGTCAGGTGCGCCACCCAGGGGTCGATCCACGCCTCGTTGGTGGGCGCGTCGAGGATGCGGTCGAGGGGGCCGTCGGCGCCGCGGCCCAGCGCGTTGAGGACGAACGCCTCCAGCAGGGTGGCGACCGTGCGCGTGCTCGCCTCCTCGGCCTTGGTGGCCACGATGTTGCGGGTGACCCCGATCGCGAGGATGCGCTGGTAGTCGTGGCTCATCCGCTCCGCCCGGACGAAGTCCCACCAGGGCGTGCGCTCCCAGACCTCGTCGCGCCGCTCGTCGCAGCTGGTGAGGAAGACGAGCACGCGGCCTACGAAGTAGGCCGTCTCGTGGGCGGGGATGCCGAGAGCGGTGTCCAGCATCGCCGTGAGCGCGCGGCGGATCTCATCGAGCGTCAGCTCGGCGGGCCGGTGGCCCGGCCAGGGGAGCGGGATGCGCAGGTCCTCGCGGCCGGTGCGGGCGAAGGACATCTCGGAGGGCGCGACCAGGTTGTCCCACACCCCGTTCGCGTTCCCTGGGAAGGGGATGCGCCGCATGGTGTCGGGGAGGTTGTGGTAGATGCCGGGGATGAAGCGGAAGCCGTGCTCCGCGGGTAACGGTCTGCGCCCGCCCCGGCCACTGCCGGGCACGTCCATGCTGCGGGCCTTGCCGCCGAGCGCCCGGCGTTCGTAGACGGTGACCGCGAAGCCGCGCTCGGCCAGTTCGTGCGCGGCGGTCAGCCCCGCCACACCGCCGCCGAGCACGGCGACCGATCCGGGCGCCGGGGCCGCGGCGGCGGCGGTGACGCCTGCGGCCGATGCGAGTGCCGCGGTGCCGCCGACCGCGGCGGCCCCCGCCATGAACGTGCGCCGTGAAGTGCCTCGTAAAGTGCCCGACCGGTCCATCCGATCCCCCTTTACCCGACGGTAACGACCGCGTCCGGCGCAGGAGCATACGGAGAGTCCTCATGACCCGGAAGCCACGCGTGGGCCCATTCCCGCAATGGCTGGAAAATGGAGCCATGGCACGACGCATCAAACGCCCCGGGCGCACCGCACAGCCCGCCCTCACCGCCGCATCCCCCTGTCCCTGCGGCCTGCCGGCCACGTACGGGGAGTGCTGCGGCCGCTTCCACAGCGGTGAGGAGACGGCGCCCACCGCCGAGCTGCTGATGCGCTCCCGCTACAGCGCCTTCGCCGCGCACGACGCGCAGTACCTGCTGCGCACCTGGCACTCCTCGACCAGGCCCCGCCACCTGGATCTCGACCCCGGGATGCAGTGGTCCAGCCTGGAGATCACCGACGTCACCGACGGCAGCCCCTTCCACACCGAGGGCACGGTCACCTTCCGGGCCCGCTACCGCCACCACGGCAAGCGCGGCGAGCTGCACGAGCGCAGCAACTTCACCCGGCAGGACGGCGCATGGGTCTACGTGGACGGCACCTTCATCGAGTGAGCCGCGCCCCCCGCCGCCCCCAGGCCGCATCTCGGCCACCCCTCCGCCGTCTCCCGGCCGTTCCGGCGGCCGGGGGGCGCGGCCGCGACGGAGGGCTCGGGGCGGGGAGCGTCAGTGGGCGCGGGCCGGCCTGACGGTGAGCCGCGGGTCGTACGCGGCGAGCACCTTGTTCGCCCGTGCCAGCGCGGACAGCGCGTGCTCGCGGTCGGCCCGGTCCTCGGCGCACAGCGGGCCGCGGAAGCGGTACACCTCGCGCGCGGCGCACTCGGCCTCGATCTCCGCGTGCAGGACATGGGCCGGCATGCAGGAGCCGATCATCACGGCCACGCGGTCGGGGATCGGTACCGGCACGAGGTTGGAGGCGGTCACGTCAAGTCCTTGTCTGCTTTTCCGTCGGGAGGCCGTCGGTCGGTCGGCCTCCCACCCCTCCATGACTACCGGAGCGGTTTCCGGGTTCCGCGGCGGGGGTGTCTTTGTGCGGCAACGGTCGTCGGTCGCCCCGTTGCTTTGTGGATACGCGGGAGTAGGTTGCACCCGAGCAAGTGCCGAGGTCCCGTCAACTCCCGCCCGCGTCACGCGCGAACCGCGAACTGGAGCCGACCATGGGCGTACGCAAGGATCTGAAGAGGGCGAGAAAGCGAAGCGATCTCGCCGGTCGCGTCCCGGTCGAACTGGTCAGGGAGGACGGCGTCGTACGAGAGGCGCGCACCGCACCGCTCACCCGGCCGTCCGTCTCCGGCAGCACCGCCGACATACCTTACGCGAACGCCACGGCAGCACCCGCATCGGTGGTCCTGCGACACAAGGACGACGACGGCCGGTGGCGTCCCGTGACCGCCGCCGACTTCACCCGCCAAGTCAGCGAGACTGCCAAGGGGTTGATCGCCGCCGGGCTCGAGCCGGGCGGACGGGTGGCCGTGATGTCCCGCACCCGCTACGAGTGGACCGTGATCGACTTCGCGATCTGGGCCGCCGGGGGGGGCAGAGCGTCCCTGTCCACGCCACCTCTTCGGCCGAACAGGTCGCCTGGATCCTCCAGGACAGCGGCGCGCGGCACGTGGTCACCGAATCCGCCGAGCACGCGTGAACGGTGGCCGACGCGGCGCGGGAACTGGGTGCCGGACCCCGGGCGTGGACACTCGACGACGGCGCGATGGAGACACTCGTCACACTCGGCGGGACATCCCCGAGGAGGAGATCACCAAGAGGCGCGCCGCCCTGACGCCGGACAGCGTCGCCACCCTGTGCTACACCTCCGGCACCATCGGTAAGCCGAAGGGCTGCGTCCTGACCCACGCGAACCTGCACCCCGAGGCCGCCGACACCGTGGAACTGCTGCACCCCGTCTTCCGTGCGGTGACCGGGCAGACGGCCTCCACGCTCCTGTTCCTGCCGCTCGCCCACATCCTGGGCCGGACCCTCCAGATCGCCTGCCCGACGGCCTGTATCGAGCTCGGCCACTGCCCGAGCGTCAAGCCCGACGAACTCCGGCCCGAGCCGGGCGGTCTCCGGCCCACCTTCCTCGTCGGCGTCCCCTACCTCTTCGAGAAGATCCACCACACCGGCAGGGCCACGGCCGAGAAGATCGGCCGCGGCGCCTCCTTCGACCGCGCGCACCGCATCGGCGTGCGCTTCGCCGAGGCGTATCTCGCCGCGTTCCTCGGCACCGGCAAGCACGCGGTCGCGGCGGCGTACGCGGCCGAGATCGAGGCGCTCTACGCCTGACGGCACGTCGAGCGAGGCGCGGGCCGCGCCTCGCGCCCCGGGCGGAGGACCTGAGGTCACCGCCCGGGGGCCGACAGCACCTCGTCCAGGTCGTACCGCACCGGCTCCTCCAGCTGCTCGTACGTGCACCCGGCGGGTTCCCGGTCGGGCCGCCACCGCCGGAACTGCGCCGTGTGGCGGAAACGGTCGCCCTCCATGTGGTCGTACGCCACCTCCACCACCCGCTCGGGCCGCAGCGCCACCCAGGACAGGTCCTTCTTGCCCGACCAGCGGCTCGGCGCGCCCGGCAGCCGCGCGCTCTCGTGCGCCGCCTCCTCCGCCCAGCGTGCCCACGGATGCTCCGAGACGTCCTCCAGCCGCAGCGGCTCCAGCTCCTCGACCAGCTCCTCGCGCTTCCTCATCGAGAACGCGGCGCAGACGCCGACGTGCTGGAGCGCCCCCGCGTCGTCGTACAGCCCGAGCAGGAGCGAGCCGACGACCGGGCCGCTCTTGTGGAAGCGGTAGCCGGCCACCACCACGTCCGCGGTCCGCTCGTGCTTGATCTTGTACATCAGACGGGTGTCCGGCCGGTACGGCAGATCCAGCGGCTTGGCGACGATCCCGTCGAGCCCGGCGCCCTCGTACTGCTCGAACCACTCCCGCGCCACCGCCATGTCCGTCGTGGACGGCGCCAGGTGCACGGGCGGCCGGACCCCCCTGAGCGCCTCCTCCAGCTTCTCGCGGCGCGCCTTGAGCGGTGCGTCGAGCAGCGACTCGTCACCGAGGGCGAGCACGTCGAAGGCCACGAAGCTCGCGGGGGTGCGCTCGGCGAGCATGCGGACCCGGGAGTCGGCCGGATGGATGCGCTCGGTGAGACGGTCGAAGTCGAGGCGGCCCCCGTGGGCGATGACGATCTCGCCGTCGACGACGCAGCGCTCCGGCAGCAGCTCGCGGAACCGGTCGGCCAACTCCGGGAAGTACCGCGTCAGCGGTTTGCCGGTGCGCGAGCCGATGACGACCTCGTCGCCGTCGCGGTGCACGATCGCCCGGAAACCGTCCCACTTCGCCTCGTAGTGCATTCCGGGCGGAATCGTCTTCACGGACTTGGCCAGCATGGGCTTCACCGGCGGCATCACGGGCAGGTCCATGGCCCGATTCTCCGGCATGCAGCCCCACTCGGCACGGCCTACGCTGGCGGGCATGGCTGGAGCGGTGGAACTTCAAGTGGGGGAGCGCACCGTCCGGGTGTCCAACCCCGACAAGGTGTACTTCCCCGAGCGCGGCTGGACCAAGCTGGACATGGTCACCTACTACCTCGCCGTCGGCGAGGGCATCACCCGGGCCCTGCGCAGCCGTCCCACGACGCTGGAGCGCTACCCCGACGGGGTGACGGGCGAATCGTTCTTCCAAAAGCGCGTCCCCAAGTACCTGCCCGACTGGATCCCCACCGCCCACATCACCTTCCCGTCCGGACGCTCCGCGGACGAGATGTGCCCGGACGAACCGGCCGCCGTCATCTGGGCCGCCAACCTGGGCGCCGTCACCTTCCACCCGTGGCCCGTGCGGCGCGACGACACCGACCACCCCGACGAGCTGCGCATCGACCTCGACCCGCAGCCCGGCACCGACTACGACGACGCCGTACGCGCCGCCCACGAGCTGCGTGCCGTGCTCGACGAGGCCGGTCTGCGGGGCTGGCCCAAGACCTCCGGCGGCCGCGGCGTGCACGTCTTCGTGCCGATCGAGCCGCGCTGGAACTTCACGCAGGTGCGGCGCGCCGCGATCGCCTGCGGCCGGCAGCTGGAGCGCCGCATGCCGGACCGGGTGACGATCAAGTGGTGGAAGGAGGAGCGCGGCCGGCGCATCTTCGTCGACTACAACCAGACGGCCCGCGACCGCACCATCGCCTCCGCCTACTCGGTGCGTCCCCGCCCCCACGCTCCCGTCTCCGCCCCGCTGCGCTGGGAGGAGCTCGACGACGCGCGCCCCGAGGACTTCGACATCAAGACGATGCCCGGCCGCTACGCCGAGGTCGGTGACGTCCACGCGGACATGGACGACCACCGGTTCAGCCTGGAGACCCTGCTGGAACTCGCCCGCAAGGACGAGGCCGACCACGGGCTCGGCGATCTGCCCTACCCGCCGGAGTACCCGAAGATGCCGGGGGAGCCGAAGCGGGTCCAGCCCAGCCGGGCCAAGAAGGCGGCGGACTGACCCGGCCCGGCGCACGAGCGACGGCGGCCCTCCTCCCGGTGTCTGGAAGGAGGGCCGCCGCTCACTGGCCGGCGAGGGTCGTCCGCACACCGCCGACCTCGGCCACGGAGAACGCGACGCTCTTCGCCTCGGAGGTGTTGCCCGCCTTGTCCGTGGCCCGGTACAGCACCGTGTGGTAGCCGACCCGGTCGACGACGAGGGGGTGGTGTACGCGAGGTAGCGGCCGCTGTCGAGCGAGTACTCGATCCGCTCCACACTCGAGCCGGCGTCCGTCGCCGACACCTTCACCTCGGCCCGCCCGATGTACGCGCCGTCCGAGTTCTTCTCGCCGCTGACGGTCGCCGAGGTCTGTGGCGGGGTGGTGTCGTCGGTCGGCGGGGCGACGACGGTGAAGTCGACGGCCTTCTCGGCGGCCGCGTTGCCTGCTTTGTCGGTCGCCCGGTAGCGGACCGTGTGGGTGCCCACCCGGTCGACGACCACGGGGACGGTGTACGGCTGCCACGGGCCGTCGGCACCGAGGGCGTACTCGATGCGCTCCACGCCCGAACCCGCGTCGGTCGCGCCCTGCACGGCCTCGACGCTCGCCGCGCCAGGCTGGACGCTGACCGCGCCGCCCGTCCCGACCAACGGGAACGTGGCGCCCGTCGGCGTGACGGGGACCGAGCCGAGGAAACGGTGACTGCCCGAGACGACGCCGTGCGCGACGCCGCCGGGCATCTGGCGCGGTGTGAGTGCGAAGTGGTCAGCGCTCCGCGCACGCTCAGCCCGCCGGGCTGGCTTGCACGTCGATCAGCGAATCTCTTCGCCGCCCTTCCACAATGTGCACCTCGGAGCTTGCTCTCCCCCTATTATGCCGTCCCGCTTGTCTTCCTGACGCCCCAGCACCTTTCCAGTCACTTCGTCATGGTGTTCCCTCACGTCCACTTTCGCTAGCACCTGCTTGGGTACGCCCTTCGGCCAACATGTGTAGAGGTTTACCTTGACGTCCCTGAAGGACTCGGCGTCACCCAACTCGGTATGAGTGAGGTTCGCACTGTGCAACGAGGCTCCCTCAAGGTCTGCGTCCAGCAGGGTCGCCTGGTACAGATTGGCGCCGACCAGTTCCGCCCCTTGGAGCTCAGCTCCCTGGAGATTCGCTCCTCTGAGGTCGGCCTCCCTGAACCTGAAGCCCTGCAGAGAGGCTTCGTGAAGGTCGGCGTTGTGGAGTTCCTTACCACTGAAATTGATGTCGCCGATATCCCGGTCCCCAGGGGTGAAGCCTGGTATCGACTGGGCTATCTCGATGTTCGCTCTCCACGCCGCGTACTTCTGCGACTCTCCGATGGACTGTTCCAGAAACAGCGCCGACAACCCAATGGCGATACCGGTGACCAGGCCCCCACCGATTCCAGCGAGTACCTCGATCCGGGGTTCGGCCTCCGGCTCTCTGGCAGCCATCCTCCAGGCAAAAATCGCCCCAACTGCGCCGATGGCTCCAAGGAGGAGCAGCACACCAATCAAAGCCAACGACAACGGACCTGTCTCGGGCACGGGGATCATCCCCAATACACGTGGACAAGATGAGGGATACCTCTCTTCCTCTCTACTGCCGTTGCCAGGTGATCGCAACCAGACCAAACCAAGATGGGGAGCCGGACAGGTAAACGATTTCATGGGCCGCGATTTCTGCCCACAGTCATTCGGCTCTCGCCGCGAACTCTGGGCGGCCGCAACATGATGCGCCCGGGCTGCACGACGGCCCTTCGCCCCGGACGGCTCCGCCTGACCCAAAAGGTACGCCCTCCCGCACGGCGATCGCGCTGGCACCGTGGGGACTCCTCGGCAGGGGACGTAGTCGATGCGCGTCGGCCGGTGGAGCGGGTGGCGGGCGACTACGCGCCATGGGCCTTTCTGGAGTTCACGACGGCGATCCTGCCCCAGCGCCGGGCGCACCCGCAACGCACCTGTGCCACGCGCGAATCGCCGTGGGCACTCAACTGCGTGCGTCCGGGCCGGGTCGGTAGCAGACTCGGCACGGACCGCGGTCGCAGGACAGTCGCCCGGGGGGCCGATGAAGGAGGGACCATGCTCAGCACCGCCTACGTCACCGGCTCGCCGAACTGGATCGACCTCGGCACCCCCGACCTCGATGCCGCCGGCTTCTTCTACGGCAGGCTCTTCGGCTGGGAGTTCGCGTCCGCCGGTCCCGAAGCGGGCGGCTACGGTATGTTCCGCCTCGACGGCAGGACCGTCGCCGCGGGCATGACCGTCCCCGCCGACCGGGCACCCGCCGGCTGGAGCGTCTACTTCCAGACACCGGACATCGACGCGACGGCCGAGGCGGTCGAACGCAACGGCGGCACGGTGCTGTACCAGCCGATGGACGTCTTCGACCAGGGCCGCATGGCGGTCTTCACGGACCCGGCGGGCGCGGGCTTCTCCGCCTGGCAGCCGCGGAAGAACACGGGACTCGACGTCGTGGGCGACCCCGGCACGCTGTGCTGGCTGGAGCTGTACACACCCGAGCCGGACTCCGTGCTCTCCTTCTACTCCACCGTCCTCGGCTGGGAGTCGTCCACGATGCCGCTCCCGGACGGCAGCGGCGCCTACACCCTGATCCGCCCGGGCGGCTCGGACCCCGAGGCGGCGTTCGCCGGAGCCGTCCCGCTGACGGCCGACCCGTCGGAGAGGGACCTGGGAGCGTTCTGGCTGCCGTACTTCGCGGTCACCGACTGCGACGCGGCCGTGACCACGGCCCAGGAACTCGGCGGCGAGATCAGGATGCCCCCCACCACGATGGAGGGCGTGGGCCGCTTCGCCCGCCTCGCGGACCCGGCGGGAGCGCGGTTCGCGGTGCTGCGAGGCGTGGAACAGCGGTAGCGGGAGCCGTTGACGCGTCATTGATCGACTGTTTATCGCCACGGGGCAGGCTGTTGTGCATGTCGATCAACACCATCACCGACCCGGAACTGGCCTGGCAGGAGACGGCCCTGTGCGCCCAGGCGGGCCCCGAGTTCTTCTTCCCGGCCCCCGGCTCCTCCACCCGCGAGGCGAAGCAACTGTGCGGCGCGTGCGAGGGGAGGGTGGCGTGCCTGGAGTACGCGCTGACGCACGACGAGCGATTCGGCGTATGGGGCGGCCTCTCGGAGAAGGAGCGGCTGCGGCTGAAGCGGGGGCGTGAGCGCGCGGGGCGCGCCGGCTCTGCTTAGTGCGGGCACCGCGTGCGCGGCCCGACGCCGACGCTGCGGCCGTCGAGCCGCTCGGCGCCGTGCCTCCAGCGCTTGCGGAAGCCGTCGCACGCCTCGTCGAGCGCGGCGTGCCCAGCCGGTCCGCCCGTACGCGTTCCAGCACTCGGCGCACCTCGCCCAGCGACGTGGGGGACTCGTCCACGGCCCGGCAGCACCGGGCCGGCTGGCGGCCCCTCCTCCCGCGACCGGGAACGACCGGCGATCACCTCGCAGACCGTCCGCCGCGGAGGACAACTGCCGTACGCCTGGGGAGCGGTGGGATATCCGGATGCTCCGGCCGACGGGCTGTCGTTAGGATCACCGGACTCGGCAGGGGTGGGACGACGACATGAACGACCAGGTCACGGACGACGAGTTGGACGCCTTCGCGCTCATGACACGCAGGTTGCGCGCTCTGCCGCTGGGCGATGCCCGGCGGATGAAGGGCGAGTCGATCGCCGCGTCG
Source organism: Streptomyces sp. NPDC049597 (assembly GCF_040675505.1). Lineage (NCBI taxonomy): Bacteria > Bacillati > Actinomycetota > Actinomycetes > Kitasatosporales > Streptomycetaceae > Streptomyces > Streptomyces sp. NPDC049597. Next base: position 176,070 of record NZ_JBFAOY010000006.1, on the reverse strand, counting down.
TTCGCGCGCGAGAGCCGCAATCTGCGGCGCAAGGCCGCGCGGCGCGCGCGGTCGCAGGCCGATGCCGCCCTCGCGGCCGGGACCGCCACGGGTGCCCTCGACCGGCGGGAGGACGCACCGCTCGTGGCCGTGGCGCCGGGCCGGGACGTCGGGCACTACGAGCGACCCCGGCATTGCTATGTCTGCAAGGCGCTCTACCGACAGGTCGACAATTTCTACCACCGGCTCTGCCCGCCCTGCGCCGCTGACAACACCGCCCGGCGATCGCTGAGCACGGACCTGCGCGGGCGGCGCGTCCTGCTCACGGGCGGCCGGGTGAAGATCGGATTCCAGCTGGCGCTGATGATGCTGCGGGACGGTGCCGAGCTGCTGGTCACGAGCCGGTTCCCGGACGACACCCTGCGCAGGTTCGGGGCCGTGCCCGGCAGCCGCGAGTGGCTCGACCGGCTGACGGTCGTCGCCGTCGACCTGCGCGACCCACGGCAGGTGCTGGGCCTGTGCGAGCGACTGCGCGACATGGGTGAGCCGTTGGACGTCCTGGTCAACAACGCCGCGCAGACGATCCGCCGCCAGCCCGAGGCGTACGCGGTCCTGGCCGCGGGGGAGAGCGGCGCCGCGGGGCCCGGCGTGCTCATGGCACCCGGCTACGCCCCGATGGCGGCCGTCGGGGCACCGGACGGCGCCCTCTCGCTCGTCCTGCCGGACGCGCAGGCGCACCCGGCCGACGAGACGGGTCTGCTGCCCGACCTCGCGCCGGAGAACTCGTGGTCGGCCCGGCTCGGCGGTCTCGACCCCGCCGAGTTGCTGGAGACCCAGCTGGTCAACGCCCTTGCGCCGGCCCTGCTCGCCGACCGTCTGCTGCCGCTGCTGCTGGCCTCGCCCCGCCCCCGGCGGTACATCGTCAATGTGACGGCCGTGGAGGGCCGGTTCGCGGTGCGCAACAAGACGGCCCGCCACCCGCACACCAACATGGCCAAGGCGGCACTGAACATGCTCACGCGCACGAGCGCGGCGCAGCTCGCCGCCGAGGGCGTGCACATGTGCAGCGTCGACACCGGGTGGATCACCGACGAGAACCCCGCGCCGCGCAAGGCGCGGATCGCCGCCTTCGGCACCCGCACGCCGCTCGACGTCGTGGACGGCGCGGCGCGGATCTACGACCCGATCGTGCGGGGTGAGGCGGGCGACCCGGTCGCGGGCGTGTTCCTCAAGGACTACCAGGAGGCCGCGTGGTGAGACCGGGCCCGCACAGCGGGGCCGTCCGGCACCGGCGTCACTTCCCGGCGCGGGCCGCCATACGGGCCTTGCGGGCGGCGAGCTTCTCGTCGAACTTCCTCGCCTCGGAGTCCAGCCCGCCCATGTACAGGCCGAGCTCCTCCTGAGCCTTGAGGCCCTCGGGTCCCAGGCCGTCGATCTCCATGATCTTCAGGAAGCGGAGCACCGGCTGGAGGACGTCGTCGTGGTGGATGCGCAGGTTGTAGATCTCGCCGATCGCCATCTGCGCGGCCGCGCGCTCGAAGCCGGGCATGCCGTGTCCGGGCATCCGGAAGTTGACCACGACGTCGCGGACGGCCTGCATGGTCAGGTCGGGGGCGAGCTCGAAGGCCGCGCTCAGCAGGTTGCGGTAGAAGACCATGTGCAGGTTCTCGTCGGTCGCGATGCGCGCCAGCATCCGGTCGCAGACGGGGTCGCCCGACTGGTGGCCGGTGTTGCGGTGCGAGACGCGGGTCGCGAGCTCCTGGAACGCGACGTACGCGACGGAGTGCAGCATCGAGTGGCGGTTGTCCGACTCGAAGCCCTCCGCCATGTGCGCCATGCGGAACTGCTCCAGCTTGTCCGGGTCGACCGCGCGCGAGGTGAGCAGGTAGTCGCGCATGACGATGCCGTGCCGGCCCTCCTCCGCGGTCCAGCGGTGCACCCAGGTGCCCCACGCGCCGTCGCGGCCGAAGAGGGTGGCGATCTCGTGGTGGTAGCTCGGGAGGTTGTCCTCGGTCAGCAGGTTCACCACGAGGGCGATCCGGCCGATGTCGGTGACCTTGGACTGGTCCGGCTCCCAGGCCTCCCCGTCCTCGAAGAAGCCCGGGAAGTTCCGGCCGTCGCCGAAGGGCACGTACTCGTGCGGCATCCAGTCCTTGGCGACCTTGAGATGGCGATTGAGCTCCTTCTCCACGACCTCTTCGAGTGCGTACAGCAGCCGCGCGTCGGTCCACGCTTCCGAACTGCCGAGGTGGGGAGAGGTGATCGTCACGAGTGCTCCTGGGGACGGGAGGGTACTTACGGGTTCGTAGGTTACGAGACCGTAGGTTAAGCGCGCGATAAGGCCCCGACCAAGCCCGGATCCGCAATGACCGTTTACGTTCGGTTATGTGGCCAGGTGGCGCGATGCCAAGGGAGAGGCAGGTCACGTTCCGGTTCCGCCGGTCCCTTCGCATCGCGCCCTCCTCAGCCCTCCGGGAACGCCTCCGCACCCAGCTCGTGGGCCGAGATGTCCCGCAGCCCCTCGCCGTCCAGGAGCAGCCGACGGGTGACGCCGATCGACTCCAGGAACGCCACGTCGTGGCTCGCCACGATCAGCGCGCCCTCGTAGGACTCCAGCGCCGCCGTCAGCCGCCGCACGCTCGCCATGTCGAGGTTGTTCGTCGGCTCGTCCAGCATGAGCAGCTGCGGCGCGGGCTCGGCCAGCATCAGGGCGGCGAGGGCGGCCCTGAAGCGCTCACCGCCCGACAGTGTCCCCGCGGGCTGGTCGGCGAGCGCCCCGCGGAACAGGAAGCGCGCGAGTTTGGCCCGGATCGCGTTGTTCGTCGCGCCCGGCGCGAAGCGGGCCACGTTCTCGACCACGCTCAGGCCGTCGTCGAGCAGATCGAGGCGCTGGGGCAGGAAGCGCAGCGGAACCTCCGCTACCGCCTCGCCGGCGACCGGCGCGAGCTCCCCGGTGATGGTGCGCAGCAGCGTCGTCTTGCCCGCGCCGTTGCGCCCGACCAGGGCGATGCGCTCGGGCCCGCGCACCTCCAGCTCGCCCGGGATCTCGGCGCCGTACCGCAGGCGCAGTCCGCTCAGCCGCAGCACCCCGCGCCCGGGGTGGACGGTGGTGTGCGGCAGCTCGATGCGGATCTCGTCGTCGTCCCGCACGGCCACCGCGGCCTCGTCGAGGCGTTCCCGTGCCTCCGCGAGCCGTTCCGTGTGCATGATGCGGTGCTTGCCGGCCGACTCCTGCGCGGCCCGCTTGCGGGCCCCCATCACGATCTTGGGCTCCCGCTTGCTGTCCCACATCTTCTGCCCGTACCGCTTGCGGCGCGCCAACTTCACCTGCGCTTCGGCCAGTTCGCGCTTCTGTCGCTGAACGTCTGCCTCCGCCACGCGCACCATCCGCTCCGCCGCCTCCTGTTCGACGGCGAGCGCCTGCTCGTACGCGGTGAAGTTGCCGCCGTACCAGCTCACCTCGCCGTCGCGCAGGTCGGCGATCTGGTCGACGCGCTCGAGGAGTTCGCGGTCGTGGCTGACGACCACCATGACCCCGGACCAGGCGGTGACCGCGTCGTAGAGCCTGCGGCGCGCGTACAGGTCGAGGTTGTTGGTCGGTTCGTCGAGCAGCAGCACGTCCGGCCGGGCCAGCAGCAGGGCCGCCAGCCGCAGCAGGACGCCCTCGCCGCCGGACACCTCGCCGATGGTGCGGTCCAGGCCGATGTGCCCGAGGCCGAGCTGGTCGAGCGCCGCGCGGGCGCGCTCCTCGACGTCCCAGTCGTCGCCGACCGCGGTGAAGTGCTCCTCGCTCGGATCACCGCCCTCGATGGCGTGCAGCGCCGCGCGGGTGGCGGCGATGCCGAGCACCTCGTCGACGCGCAGGCCCGTGTGGAGGACCAGGTTCTGCGGCAGGTACCCGACCTCGCCGGCAACCCGGACCGTGCCGGACACGGGGACGAGGTCGCCGGCGATCAGCTTCAACAGGGTGGACTTGCCCGATCCGTTGAGGCCGATCAGGCCCGTACGGCCGGGGCCGACGGCGAGCTGGAAGTCGTCGAACACCTGCGTGCCGTCCGGCCAGGCGAAGCCGAGGGAGGAACAGGTGAGGAAGGTCGGGGTGAGTGGCATACGGGTCTCCGGTCGCGTGGAAGGGGCGGGGCAACGGTGGAGACACCGGGACACGTGGCGACGGAGCCGTACGGGAACGAGAAGGAGGTCCCGGTCGGGCGGAAAGACGGACGGCAGAGCGTCGAGGTCGCACACGCGCACGCCGGCACAGGCCGGGCCGCACGGTGTCTCGTGACCTCAGACGAGCAACGTCCTACTCCGATCGACGACAACAGAACCGTCGCACACGCTAGAGACCGGCCCGCCGGGCTGTCAAAGCATTTACCGGCCGCCGGGCCCGCCCGCGTTGATGTCGGAAAACTGCCAGCCACGGCCGGGGGCCCACTGATTGGGTGGGGGGCATGACGAACCTTCGTGACCTCGCCCGCCGCTTCCACGCCCTGCACACCACCGGCCGCCCGCTGCTGCTCCCCAACGCCTGGGACACGGCGAGCGCCCGGATCATCGAGGACGCGGGCGCCGCGGCGATCGCCACCACCAGCGCCGGCGTCGCCTGGGACCTCGGCACCGCCGACGGCGACCGGCTGGCGGGGACCGAGGCCCTCGCCCAGGTGGCGCGTATCGCCTCGGCCGTCGGCGTGCCGGTCACGGCGGACATCGAAGGAGGTTACGCGGCCGACGCCGACGGCGTCGCCGCCACCGTGCGCGCCGTGCTGGACGCGGGCGCCGTGGGCGTCAACATCGAGGACGGTTCGCGCCCGGCCGACGAGCACGTCCGCCGGATCGCGGCGGCGCGGGCCGCTGCCGACGCGGCGGACGTCCCGCTCTTCGTCAACGCCCGCATCGACGTCTACCTCGCGGGGATCGGCGCGGAGGCGGACCGGCTGGACGAGACGCTCCGGCGGGCCGCGGCCTGCGTCGCCGCCGGAGCGGACGGGATCTTCGTACCGGGCGTGGTCGACCCGGGCACCGTGGAGGCGCTGGCCAAGGGGATCGACGCGCCGCTGAACGTGATGGCCGGTCCGGGCGCGCCCGACGCCGCCGAGCTGGGCCGGCTCGGAGCGGCGCGTGTCAGCGTCGGGTCGGGGATCGCCCAGGCGGCTCACGCCGTGGTGCGCCGTGCCGCCGCCGAGCTGCTGGAGACGGGCACGTACACGGCGCTGGCCGACGGTGAGGACTACGGGCGGCTCAACGCCCTGATGGGGGAGCGCCGGAGCGACCGATAGGCGTCTGGCAGGGGGAGGGTCAGCGGGCGTCGCCCAGCAGCTCGGCGAGGTCGTGGTCGAGGTCCAGGTACAGATGCTCGCTGCCCGCCGGCACCAGGGTCAGTGCCCGGTCGAGGAAGCGGAGCAGCTCACCGGTGCCGATGTGCACCACCGCGGTCCCCTCGGCGGCGTGGAACTCCAGCACCGTGCGGTGGTAGCCGTACGGCCGCACGCGGACGTCGCCCACGCCGGCCGCGGTGCGCACGCCCTTCGCCAGCAGCTCGCGCGAGAAGGTCCACGAGATGTCGGCGCCCTCCAGCGTCGCCGGAGCCGGGAAGTCGATACGCACGGCGAAGGGGTCCCGGCGGTCGTAGTGCAGCGTCGCCGGAACCGACTCCAAGCGGGGTGCGGAGGCGACGAGGCGGACCTGGACGGCCTGTTCGATGACGGTGGACAAGGCCCGCTCCTTCGTGTGCGGCTCGGTGGAATCGTCCGGCCCGGGGCTCCCGGGCACCACCGAAGACGCCGGCGCAACGGAATCCGTGCATCCGGGTGTTGAGTGAGCTGTGTCACCGCCCCGGCCCCGTCCCGCGGCGCGTCTCGCACTCTGGACGGCAGGGGGCGCGTGGGCTAGCTTCCGGCGCCATGACGTCCAAGGGGAAGACGAGACGAACGGTGTCGGTGGGGCTGTGCGCGGCTGCGGTTTCCGCGGTGCTCGCCGTACCGGCACAGGCGGCCCGGCCGGCCGCGGAGGCGGACACGCGCGTGGCCGTGGCGACGCCCGCCTGGAAGCTGAAGGAGACCGGGAGCGAGGTGCGTTTCCGGGGCCTCGCGCCCGTCAGCCGCGAGGTGGCGTGGGTGGCGGGATCCAAGGGGACGGTGCTGCGCACGGCTGACGGCGGCCGTAGCTGGCTGAACGTCTCGCCGCCGGGGGCGGGGGAGCTGGAGTTCCGCGACATCGAGGCGTTCGACGCCCGCCGGGCCGTCGTTCTCGCCATCGGAGAAGGGGAGGCGTCGCGGGTCCTGCGCACCCACGACGGCGGTGAGACCTGGGCCGAGTCGTTCCGCAACACCGATCCGCGCGCCTTCTACGACTGCGTCACCTTCTTCGACCACCGCCACGGGCTGGCCATGAGCGACCCCGTCGACGGCAAGTACCGGATCCTGTCCACCGGAGACGGGGGCCGGTCCTGGAAGGTGCTGCCGAGCGACGGCATGCCGGCCGCCCTGCCGGGCGAGGCGGGCTTCGCCGCGAGCGGCCAGTGCCTGGTCTCCGCCGGCCCCAAGGACGTGTGGCTGGCCACCGGGGGAGGCGCCACGGCCAGGGTCCTGCACTCCGCCGACCGCGGACTGAACTGGAGCGTCGCCGAGTCGACCGTGCCGGCCGGTAATCCGGCGCGCGGGGTCTTCGCCCTCGCCTTCCGCGACCGCGAGCACGGCATCGCCGTCGGCGGCGACTACCGCAGCGGCGAGGCATCCCCCCGGGCCGCGGCCGTCACGGCGGACGGCGGGCGCAGCTGGCGCCAGGCGGCGGCACCGCCGCCCGCGTACCGCTCGGGCGTCGCGTGGCTGCCGCACCTGAAGTCGGCCGCCCTCGCCGTCGGCCCGACCGGTACGGACCTCACCGTCGACGGCGGCCGCACCTGGCGCACCGTGGACAGCGGGTCCTTCGACACCGTCGACTGCACCCCGGACTTCGGGTGCTGGGCGTCGGGCGAGAAGGGCAGGGTCGCGCGCCTGGAGTTCTGACCGGGCGGGGCTACGACGGCAACTGCTGCCGGTACGCGGCGAGTCCGGGAGCGGTCTTGGTCGCGATGAACTCCGTGATCCGGTACGTGCACACCTCGCCCATGACGAAGGGGTCGGCCGCCGCGATCCGCTCGATCCGCGCGCGGTCGTCCCCGACGGCGAGGATCACACCGCCGTCGCGCGGGTTCTTGCGGCCGGAGGCGATGAACACGCCCTCCTCGTAGAGCGCGTCCAGCCACTCGACGTGCGCGTCGAGGAGCTCCTCGACGCGCTCGATCGGCGCCGTGTAGGTCAGTTCCATCACAAACATGATCGTCAGGTTACCGGGCGTGCCCTGCCGGCGGGATCACGCTCTCTCGCGCCGCGCCACCGCTGGTCCCCGCGCGTCGGGAACCGGCCCGGCGGGCGTCCGCGTCCGCGATCCATGAGAGTGCGGCCGTCGCACACGCGGACAGGGCGATAGTCAGCGCCGCGCGGCGGGAAGTGCTCTGTGCCCGGCAGAGCCAGGTGAAGAAGAGGGCGGGGAAGAGGTTCATGCCGCGCCGGTTGATGAAGACTGTGCCGGCAGCCACCGGTGCCGCCGCCCTGGCCGTCACGCCGCTCACCGCCCAGGCCCCCTGCGCGACGGTGAGGCGGTTCCCGCAGGAGCCTCGTGGCCTGCGACGCGTTCCGGCCGCTTGAGAGACTGTGACCATGACGGACATCCCCCTCTGGCGTCGGCCGACCCGCAGCGGTTGGCGCATCGAGGCCGACGAAGCACGCACGCGCGTCGACGTGATCGATCACGCCGGGCGAGTCCACGGCTCGGTGGCGACGGCGCCCGTGGAGCAATCCGGGGGCCTCGGGCCGTCTCTGCCCGGCAGCGAACGCGCCCCCATCGCGCTGGAACCGCACGACGAGCAGGCCTTCGTCAGCGACGGCAAGGGCCACGGTCACCGCCGTCGGAAGAAGACCGGTCATGCGCTTGTCCACGGTCGGCGCTACGCGTTCGTCCACACCGGGTCCTCCCGCGCCGACGCGATGCGGGACGGCACCCGGATCGCGTCCTTCCGCCGCCGCCGCGGCACCGTCAGCCGCGACGAGCACGGTGTCCTGGACGAGACCGACGAACTGGTCCTGACCGTCTTCGAGAAGCTCCTGAAGCCCGGACGCCCCGGTGCCGTCTCCGACTTCTTCGACGGCCTCACCTCGCTGTGAGCACCCTTCGAAGGGCGTCCGCGCAGCAGCACCGGAGGCCCTAGGGTGGGCGGCACCATGAAGATCGTCGAAGCGCCCGCCGGCTGGCCCGTGAACGAAGAAGAGGCCCTGGCCGTCCAGGACGAACTGCGCACGCGCGTCGTCCTGGACGAGCCGGGCCCACCGGTCGGCACCGGTCCGGTGACCGGCGTCGACGTGGCGTACGACGACGAACGCGACGTCGTCGCCGCGGCGGCGGTCGTGCTGGACGCGGCGACGCTGACCGTGGTGGAGGAGGCCACCGCGATCGGCCGGGTCTCCTTCCCGTACGTTCCCGGGCTCCTCGCCTTCCGCGAGCTCCCGACGGTGCTGGCCGCGCTCGCCTCCCTCACGTCCGACCCCGGTCTGGTCGTCTGCGACGGCTACGGCCGTGCGCATCCCCGGAGGTTCGGGCTCGCGAGCCACCTGGGGGTGCTGACCGGGCTGCCGGTGCTCGGCGTCGCCAAGAACCCGTTCGTCTTCACCTACGCCGAACCGGGCCCGTCGCGCGGTGACTTCACGCCGCTCGTGGCGGACGACGGGGAGGAGGTGGGCAGGGCGCTGCGTACGCGGGACGGCGTGAAGCCCGTCTTCGTCTCGGCGGGACACCGGGTGACTCTGGAATCGGCGTGCGCGCATGCGCTGCATCTGGCGCGTGACTTCCGCATACCCGAATCGACGCGGCGTGCGGATGCTCTGTGCAGGCGGGCGCTGAGGGAGGTCTCGGGCGGTTCCTGAGGGGACCACTGCGCGGAGCCGCCCCCTCCCGATACCGGTGCAGGCCCCGACGCCCCGGGGCCGTTGGCCGGGCCCGGCGGACTCCGTTCGGTTCGCTGGTACTCGGCCCCGGGCGCCTTTCGGGCGTTGGCCGGGTCCGCCCCGGCCGGGCTCCGCCGCCGGCAGGTACTGGCGCTCGCGCGGAAACCGTCCGGCTCCGCCCGCCCCGGACGCCCCTCGGGCTCCGCCCGCGGCCTCCGGGACCACGGGCACGCGCCGCGCCTGGCAGGCAACTCCAGCCCCGCCGGCGTTCGAGGCGTGGCTGGCGCCGGGCGCGCGGGCCGTCTCCGGCGCCGCGCTCAGCGCCGGCGTCGTCGGGGCGACCCGGCCGTGGCGTCCGACGCGAGCGGCCGCCGGTGCCCCCGCGCGGGGTATTCGGGGACGGGCGGAGCCCGGGGCGGGAAGGGACGGGGGGGACACGCAGCGGACACCCCGCCGCACTCCTACCGCGCGTGCGCCACCCGGAACCGGATCCCCGCCCCCTCCAGGCGTTTCAGCAACGCCTCACCCATCGCCACCACCGGCGTCACCTGACCCGAAGTCCTCGGCAGCGCGTCGGACACCAGGGACATCGCCGACTCCGCGAGAATCTTCGCCGTCTCGTCGTAGCCCGGGTCGCCGCCCGTCACCTCCGTGAACACGCGGCGTCCGCCGCCCTCGCCGACGAAGCGGATCGAGAACCAGCTCTCGGCGCGGCGCTCGGCGCTCGGGCCGTCGCCGGGGGCGTAACGCCGCATCAGCGCCTGCCGGGCGGCCGGGAGCTGGGCGAGGGCGAAGCCCGCGCCCACGGCCGCCGGGCCGGCGAGTGCCATCGGGAGCGTCTTGACCGCCGCGTAGTGGCGGTAGCGGAAGTCGGGGCCGTAACGCTCCAGCGCGCGCGCAGAACGCGCCACGATCTGCCGGTCGATCGTCGGCAGCGGCAGCGCCCACGTGCCCGTCTCCCGGTTGAAGTGCGGCGCTCCCAGCGGTGCGCGGGCGCGCCGCCCGACCAGGCGCGGCTCGTGCAGCCGGCGCTCGCGCGCGGCGCGCAGCGTCTCGCGGCCGCGCGCCATCGCGGTGAGCGCCGAGGCCATGGTCCCGCCGGAGAACATCGCGTGGGAGCTGACGAACCCGTCGACCGTCAGCGGCACCCCCTCGGGCAGCTGCCGCACCGTGAAGAAGGCGCCCAGGTCGTGCGGGACGGAATCGAAGCCGCAGGCGTGGACGAGGCGCGCGCCGGTCTCGCGGGCGCGCGCGTCGTGGCGTACGAACATCGCGTCCACGAACTCGGGCTCGCCCGTGAGGTCCGCGTAGTCCGTCCCGGCGTCGGCGCACGCCGCCACCAGAGGCTCGCCGTACAGCACGTAGGGGCCGACCGTCGTCGCGACGACACGTGCGGAGGCGGCCATTTCCCGCAGTGCGCGGGGAGCGTCGGCGTCGGCCTCGACCAGGGGGAGGTCCGCGCACGAGGGCTCGATGACGGCGAGGCGCTCGCGCAGCCGCTCCAGCTTCGCCCGGCTGCGGCCGGCGATCGCCCACCGGCAGCCGGCCGGCGCGTTCCGTGCCAGGTACTCGGCGGTGAGCTGTCCGACGAACCCGGTCGCCCCGTAGAGCACGATGTCGTACGGGCGCTGCGCGCGGCCGGTCCCGTTCTGGCTGTCCAATGGCTCCTCCGCCCTCGGGGCTGTCCGGCGGATCAGGGCCCGGGGCCAGAACGCCGATGTCGGTGGCTGAGGCTAGCGCGCCGCGCGGCCCCGCAGAAGAAGCGTTTCCCATCGGTAACCTGGGTTGTCCGCACTTCTAAGCGCTTGCTCTCCCGAAACCCTTGTGCGGAGTGGGACACGTTCTTACCATCACTGGTGTTACATCAGTTGTGTCACACTGCTGGGGGCTGGATGGCAGCGTCAATGAACGGCCCGCTGGCCGGGGTTCGCGTGGTGGAACTGGCGGGCATCGGCCCCGGCCCGTTCGCCGCCATGCTCCTGGCCGACCTCGGGGCCGACGTCGTGCGGATCGACCGCCCCGGCGGTGCGGGACTCGGTATCGATCCGGCCTACGACCTCACCAACCGCAACAAGCGCTCGGTGCTGATCGACCTCAAGGCCGAGGACGGGCCCGGCCGGGTCCTCGACCTGGTCGAGCGGGCGGACGTGCTGATCGAGGGCTACCGCCCCGGCGTCGCCGAACGGCTCGGCGTCGGCCCGGACGTGTGCCTGGCCCGTAATCCGCGGCTGGTCTACGGGCGGATGACCGGCTGGGGACAGGAGGGACCGCTCGCCCACCGGGCCGGCCACGACATCGGCTACATCGCCCTCACCGGCACGCTCTCCATGATCGGCAAGGACGGCGAGCCGCCCGTCGTCCCCGCCAACCTGGTCGGCGACTACGCGGGCGGCTCGCTCTACCTCGTCATCGGCGTGCTCGCCGCCCTCCAGCACGCGCGCACCGAGGGCGGCACCGGCCAGGTCGTGGACGCGGCCATCGTCGACGGCGCCGCCCACCTGGCCACGATGATCCACGGCATGATGGCGGCCGGCGGCTGGCAGGACCGGCGCGGCGCCAACCTGCTCGACGGCGGATGCCCCTTCTACGGCGCCTACGAGACGGCCGACGGCGAGTACATGGCGGTCGGCGCGCTGGAGCAGCGGTTCTACGACGAGTTCACCGAGCTGCTCGGCATCAGGGACGAGATCCCGGCCCGCAAGGACTTCGACCGCTGGGGCGAGCTGCGCGAGGCGATCGCCGCCCGCTTCCGGACCCGTACCCGCGCCGAGTGGACCGCGGTCTTCGAGGGCTCGGACGCCTGCGTCGCGCCCGTCCTCTCGCTGCGCGAAGCGCCCGCGCACCCCCACATCGCCGCCCGCGGCACCTTCACCGACCACGGAGGCATCACCCAGCCCGCGCCCGCGCCGCGGTTCTCCGCCACGCCCGGGGCCGTGACCCGGCCGCCGGCGATGCCCGGCGCGCACACGGCGGAGGTCGCCCGCGACTGGGGCGTGACCCTGACCGATCCGCAGGAGGACCGTTGAAGCGCCAGATCTTCACCGCCGAGCACGAGGCTTTCCGCGAGACCGTCCGCACCTTCCTCGCCAAGGAGGTGCTGCCGCACTACGAGCAGTGGGAGAAGGACGGCATCGTCAGCCGGGACGCCTGGCGCGCGGCGGGCCGGCAGGGCCTCCTCGGCCTCGCCGTGCCGGAGGAGTACGGAGGCGGCGGCAACGACGACTTCCGTTACGCCGCCGTGCTGCACGAGGAGTTCACCCGCGCCGGCGCGCCCGGACTGGCGATCGGGCTGCACAACGACATCATCGGCCCGTACCTGACCTCCCTCGCCACGGACGAGCAGAAGCGCCGCTGGCTGCCCGGATTCTGCACCGGCGAGACCATCACGGCCATCGCCATGACCGAACCGGGCGCGGGCTCCGACCTCCAGGGCATCCGCACCGCCGCCGAGGACCGGGGCGACCACTGGATCCTCAACGGCTCCAAGACCTTCATCTCCAACGGGATCCTCGCCGACCTGGTCGTCGTCGTCGCCAAGACCACCCCGGAGGGAGGCGCGCACGGCCTGTCGCTGCTCGTCGTCGAGCGCGGCATGGAGGGCTTCGAACGCGGCCGGAACCTCGACAAGATCGGCCAGAAGTCCCAGGACACCGCCGAGCTGTTCTTCCACGACGTGCGGGTCCCCAAGGAGAACCTCCTCGGCGAACTGAACGGCGCCTTCGTCCATCTGATGACCAATCTGGCGCAGGAGCGGATGGCGATAGCCGTCGCCGGGATCGCCGCAGCCGAGCACCTGCTGGAGATCACGACCGCGTACGTGAAGGAGCGCGAGGCGTTCGGACGGCCGCTCGCCAGGCTCCAGCACATCCGCTTCGAGATCGCCGAACTCGCGACCGAGTGCGCCGTCACCCGCGCCTTCCTCGACCGCTGCATCGCCGACCACGCGGCCGGCGAGCTGGACGCCGTGCACGCGTCCATGGCCAAGTGGTGGGCGACCGAGCTGCAGAAGCGCGCCGCCGACCGGTGCCTCCAGCTCCACGGCGGGTACGGCTACATGAACGAGTACCGCGTCGCCAAGGCGTTCACCGACGGCCGCATCCAGACCATCTACGGCGGGACGACCGAGATCATGAAGGAGATCATCGGCCGCTCGCTGCTCAGCTGACTCCACCTCCGCACACGGCCCACCCTCGTCGAAAGGCTCCAGACAGTGAGCACCGAAGCGTATGTGTACGACGCCGTCCGTACCCCCCGGGGGCGCGGAAAGGCCAACGGCGCCCTGCACGGCACCAAGCCGATCGACCTCGTCGTCGGCCTGATCCACGAGATCGAGCGCCGCTTCCCCGGTCTCGACCCGGCCGCGATCGACGACATCGTCCTCGGCGTCGTCGGCCCGGTCGGCGACCAGGGTTCCGACATCGCCCGCATCGCGGCGATCGCCGCCGGACTGCCCGACACGGTCGCGGGCGTCCAGGAGAACCGCTTCTGCGCCTCCGGCCTCGAAGCCGTCAACATGGCCGCGATGAAGGTCCGTTCCGGCTGGGAGGACCTCGTCCTCGCCGGCGGCGTCGAGTCGATGTCGCGCGTCCCCATGGCCTCGGACGGCGGAGCCTGGTTCGCGGACCCGATGACCAACTACGACACCGGCTTCGTCCCCCAGGGCATCGGCGCCGACCTGATCGCCACCCTCGGCGGCTGGTCGCGCCGCGACGTCGACGAGTACGCGGCGCTGTCGCAGGAGCGCGCCGCCGCCGCGTGGAAGGACGGCCGTTTCGAGCGCTCGGTCGTCCCGGTCCGCGACCGCAACGGCCTCGTCGTCCTCGACCACGACGAGCACATGCGCCCCGGAACGACCGCCGACTCCCTCGCCGCGCTGAAGCCGTCCTTCGCGGACATCGGCGAGCTCGGCGGCTTCGACGCCGTCGCGCTGCAGAAGTACCACTGGGTGGAGAAGATCGACCACGTCCACCACGCGGGCAACTCCTCGGGCATCGTCGACGGCGCCGCCCTCGTCGCCATCGGCAACAAGGCGGTCGGCGAGCGCTACGGCCTCACGCCGCGTGCCCGGATCGTCTCCGCCGCCGTCTCCGGCTCCGAGCCGACCATCATGCTCACCGGCCCCGCCCCCGCCACCCGCAAGGCGCTCGGCCGGGCCGGACTGACCATCGACGACATCGACCTCGTCGAGATCAACGAGGCCTTCGCCGGCGTCGTCCTGCGCTTCGCCCAGGACATGGGCCTCTCGCTCGACAAGGTCAACGTCAACGGCGGCGCGATCGCCATGGGCCACCCGCTCGGCGCGACCGGCGCGATGATCCTCGGCACCCTCGTCGACGAACTGGAGCGCCAGGACAAGCGGTACGGCCTCGCCACCCTGTGCGTGGGCGGCGGCATGGGCATCGCCACCGTCGTCGAGCGTCTTTGACCACCCGTCCTTCCCGCCTTACGGAGCAGCCACCACCATGAGCGAGTCGACCACCATCCGCTGGGAACAGGACGAGACCGGCGTCGTCACCCTCGTCCTCGACGACCCCGACCAGTCCGCCAACACCATGAACGAGGCCTTCCGGGCCTCCGTCACCGCGATCGCCGACCGCGTGGAGGCCGAGCAGGACTCCATCCGCGGCATCATCGTCACCTCCGCCAAGAAGACCTTCTTCGCCGGCGGTGACCTGAGGCTGATGATCCAGGCAGGACCCGACGACGCGCAGTCCGTGTTCGAGGGCGGCATGGCCATCAAGCGTGCCCTGCGCCGGATCGAGACCATCGGCAAGCCCGTCGTCGCCGCCATCAACGGCGCCGCGCTCGGCGGCGGTTACGAGATCGCCCTCGCCTGCCACCACCGCATCGCGCTCGACGTCTCCGGCTCCAAGATCGGCCTCCCCGAGGTCACGCTGGGCCTGCTGCCCGGCGGCGGCGGTGTCACCCGCACCGTACGGCTCATGGGCATCGCCGACGCCCTGCTGAAGGTGCTCGTCCAGGGCACCCAGTACTCGCCGAAGCGCGCGCTGGAGAACGGCCTGGTCCACGAACTGGCCGCCACGCCGGAGGAGATGCTGGCCAAGGCCCGCGCCTTCATCGACGCCAACCCGGTCTCCCAGCAGCCGTGGGACGTCAAGGGTTACAAGATCCCCGGCGGTACCCCGTCGAACCCGAGGTTCGCCGCCAACCTGCCCGCCTTCCCCGCGAACCTGAAGAAGCAGACCGCGGGCGCCCCCTACCCCGCGCCGCGCAACATCCTCGCGGCCGCCGTCGAGGGCTCCCAGGTCGACTTCGAGACCGCGCAGGTCATCGAGTCCCGGTACTTCACGGAGCTGGTCACCGGCCAGACGTCGAAGAACATGACACAGGCGTTCTTCTTCGACCTGCAGGCCGTCAACGCGGGCCGCAGCCGTCCCGACGGCATCGAGCCGCGCACCGTCCGCAAGGTCGCCGTCCTCGGCGCCGGGATGATGGGCGCGGGCATCGCCTACTCCTGCGCCCTCGCCGGCATCGAGGTGGTCCTCAAGGACGTGTCGGCCGAGGCCGCCGCGAAGGGCAAGGGCTACTCGGAGAAGCTGTGCGCCAAGGCGGTGGCGAGGGGACGTACCACCCAGGAGAAGGCGGACGCACTCCTCGCCCGCATCACGCCGACCGCGGAGGCGGCCGACCTCGCGGGCTGCGACGCCGTCATCGAGGCGGTGTTCGAGGACACGGCGCTCAAGCACAAGGTGTTCCAGGAGATCCAGGACGTCGTCGAGCCCGACGCCCTCCTGTGCTCCAACACCTCCACGCTGCCCATCACGGTGCTCGCCGAAGGTGTCTCGCGTCCGGACGACTTCATCGGCCTGCACTTCTTCTCGCCGGTCGACAAGATGCCGCTCGTGGAGATCATCAAGGGCGAGCGCACCGGCGACGAGGCTCTGGCCCGTGCGTTCGACCTGGTCCGCCGGATCAACAAGACGCCGATCGTCGTCAACGACTCCCGCGGCTTCTTCACCTCACGGGTCATCGGCCAGTTCATCAACGAGGGCGTGGCGATGGTCGGAGAGGGCGTCGACCCCGTCTCCGTCGAGCAGGCCGCGGCCCAGGCCGGCTACCCGGCCAAGGTGCTCTCCCTGATGGACGAGCTGACCCTCACGCTGCCGCGCAAGATCCGCAACGAGACCAGGCGCGCGATCGAGGAGGCGGGCGGAACCTGGACGGAGCACCCGGCCGAAGCGGTGATCGACCGGATGGTCGACGAGTTCGGCCGCACCGGCCGCAGCGGCGGCGCCGGTTTCTACGACTACGACGCGGACGGCGGGCGCGCCGGGCTGTGGCCGGGCCTGCGCGAGCACTTCACCCGCGAGGACGCCGGGATCCCGTTCGAGGACATGCAGGAACGCATGCTCTTCTCCGAGGCGCTGGACTCCGTCCGCTGCCTCGAGGAGAACGTGCTCACCTCGGTCGCCGACGCCAACATCGGCTCCATCATGGGCATCGGCTTCCCGGCCTGGACCGGCGGGGTGCTGCAGTACATCAACGGCTACGAGGGCGGACTCACGGGCTTCGTGGCACGCGCCCGCGAGCTGGCCGACCGGTACGGCGAGCGCTTCCAGCCGCCCGCGCTGCTGCTGGAGAAGGCGGAGCGGGGCGAGGTCTTCACCGACGCCTGACGCGCCCGCCCTGCCTCGATGAGGGCGGTGGAGACCCACGCCCGGCGGATCGCGCCCACGGCCGCGATCCGCCGGGCAACAGCTCCGGAGCCGTCTCCCTCGTCGATCCCGCGGAAGCCGGAAATGCGTCGGAGCCACGCCGCCGGGTGTGGCGAGGGTGACGTCGAACCCGGCTCGCGGAACAGCCGGTGTGGTGCGGCGAGTTCCTCAGCCCAGCAGCCGGTCGGGCGCTGGGTGCCGCCGGCGAGCGTCCAGTGGTCGGAGCCGGTGACGACGAACAGAACTGTGGTCACGACAGAACTGTGGTCACGGCTGTCTCCTTCACAGTGCGCACGGGTCGCGCGGCAGTGGAGGGCTTCTCGTCCGGCAGGGGGCGTGCCGGTGCCGGCGTGCGCGGGGTGGGCGGCTCAGGCGACGGTGACGATCACCTTTCCGCGGGTGTGGCCCTCCTGGTTGAGCCGCTGTGCGTCGGCGGCCTGCTCGAGCGGGAATGTGGCGGCCACTTCCACGCTCAGCTGCCCGCGCTCCGCGAGGACGGTGAGCGCCTCGAGGTCCTGGGTGTCGGGTCGGACGAACACGTACCGGCCTCCGAGGCCGAGGACGGCGCCGTCCGCGACGGAGGCCAGCCGGCCGCCCGCGGCGAGCAGCCCGGGGGAGATCTTCAGGGCCTCGCCGCCGATGAGATCGAGCACGGCGTCGACCCCCTGCGGCGCCAGGGCGTTGACGCGGTCGGTGAGGCCCTCGCCGTAGGCGACCGGCTCGGCGCCGAGCCCGCGCAGGTAGTCGTGGTTGTGCTCGCTCGCCGTGCCGATGACGCGGGCGCCGAGCGCTCGGGCGATCTGTACGGCCAGGGAGCCGACACCACCCGCCGCGGCGTGCACCAGCACGGTGTCGCCGCTGCCCACGTTCAGGGCGCGGGTCAGCGACTGGTAGGCGGTGAGACCTGCCAGCGGGATGCCGGCGGCCTCCTCGAAGGAGAGGTTGGCGGGCTTGCGGGCGAGCGTACGGATCGGGGCGGCGACGTATTCGGCGAAGGTGCCGCGGGAGACGAAGTCCTCACGGACGTAGCCGATCACCTCGTCGCCCGGGGCGAACTCGGTGACCCCGACGCCGGTCTCCTCGACGACGCCCGCCACGTCCCAGCCGGGGATGACGGGGAAGACGGTGTCCATGACGCCGTCCAGGTATCCGGCCTGGATCTTCCAGTCGACCGGGTTGACGGAGGCGGCCTTCACACGGATCAGTACGGTGTCCGGGCCGAGCTTCGGGTTGGGGACGTCGCCGTATTCCAGGACGCCCGGGCCGCCGTAGGTGTGGTAGGTGATGGCCTTCATGGTGGTGCTCCTTGGTGCGGTGGTGCGGTGGTGCGGTCGTGCCGATCGCAGTGGTGCGGATCGGGTGGGTGGGGCGTCAGGCAGCCGCAGTGGCGGCAGCCGGCTCGGGGGCCGTCTCGACGGCGGGCAGGTGCTTCGCTCGGGGCGCCTGCCGCTGCCGCTTCAGGCCGACCAGTGCGATGGCCAGGACAAAGGCGAAGGCGACACCGGCGATGGTGAAGCTCAGGGTGAACTGGCTCTCGGCGGGCAGCGGGGGCACTCCGGCCGGAAGGTGCTCGATGGTCCGGGAGGCGAGCAGCGTCGTGATCAGCGCACTGCCGATCGAGCTTCCGACCGAACGGGAGATGGAGTTGATGCCGTTGGCGACGCCGGTCTGGTGGGGCGGCACCCCGGCGACGATCAGTGCGGGCATCGCGGCGTAGCCGAGGCTGATGGCCGTTCCGACAGCCATTCCGGCGCCGATGACCGAGGGGGTCGAGGAGTGTGCGGCGGCCAGCCACGCGAAGCCGGCGATGCCGGTCACGGCGCTCAGGGCGAGCGTGAGACGGGGGCCGATCCTGCGGATCAGCAGGCCGCCGAACTGGGCGGCGACGAGGGAGGCGATCGTACTGGGCAGCAGGTACGCGACGGAGGCGCGGAGCACGGATGCGCCGAAGCCGTAGCCTGCGACGTCCTGTGGTATCTGCGCCAGGTAGGAGACGCCGAGGAACTGGGCGAACATCCCGAATCCGACGAAGAGGCCCGCGAGATTGCTGAAGAGCACCGGGCGGTGGAGGAACATCCTCATGTCGACCATCGGTTCGCGCACGCGGCTCTCGGTGAAGGCCCAGACCCCGGCCATGACGACCGCTCCGGCGAAGCTGCCGAGGGTGCGGGCGGACGTCCATCCCCACTCGTGGCCCTGGGAGATCGGCAGCAGAAGCAGGACGAGGAAGAGCGCGAGGGTGAGCGCGCCGAGGAGGTCGGTGCGCCCGCCGGTCCTGGTGCGGCTTGCCGGGACGAGGAGCACGACGGCGAGGAGCGTGACCAGGGCCAGCCCGGCGGCCAGCCAGAAGACGGGGTGGTAGTCGGCGTTGTCGCCGCGGGTCAGCAGGCCGGTGGTGACCAGGGCGAAGCCGCTGCCGAACGCCAGGGTGCCGCTGACCAGTGACATCGCTCCGGGCAGACGGTGGGCGGGGACCTCCTCGCGGAGTACCGACAGCGCGAGCGGGAAGATCGCTGTGGCGGCGCCCTGGAGAACCCGGCCCACGATCAGCCAGAGGAGCGAGTCGGTGGTGGCGGCCAGGACCGAGCCCGCGATCATCACCACCAGGACGCCGATCAGGGTCGGCTTCTTCCCGTGCTGGTCGCCGAAGCGGCCGAGCAGGGGGGTGAAGACGGCTGCGGAGAGCAGGGTCGCGGTGGTGACCCAGCTGACCTCGGCCGCGGTGCTGCCGAGGCTGCTCCCGATCAGGCCGAGGATCGGAATCACCAGTGTCTGCATCATCGACACGACCATGGCGGCGAGGCTCAGGACCAGGACGACTGCTGTCTCACGTCGGCGTCGGCCGGGCGGCGGGGCAAGGGTGTGGGACACGGGCGCTCTCTTCGGGCGGGGCGAGGGGCCGGAGCCGGGTGGAGGGGCTCAGCTCGAAACAAGTAGATGCTTGATGCACTCAAGCGATGAGATCGACGGTAAAGGTCAATGGTTGAGGATGTCAAACTTTGATTCTCACCTAGACTGGATCCATGTCCCGCACCCCCGCCGC
The DNA here is from genome assembly GCF_040675505.1 of Streptomyces sp. NPDC049597. NCBI lineage: Bacteria > Bacillati > Actinomycetota > Actinomycetes > Kitasatosporales > Streptomycetaceae > Streptomyces > Streptomyces sp. NPDC049597. The sequence continues at coordinate 156,394 of NZ_JBFAOY010000006.1, read as the reverse complement.
GCACCCGGCCTCCGCGACCCCAGTCCCGCAGGGCGGCGACCCCACCTATGTCGAGCTCCTGGAGCGCCTGGCACGCGCCGCCGCCGGCTACTACCGCGACCTCACCGCGGCGGCCGCGGTACAGGGGCTCACCATGACGCAGGCCAAGATGCTCATCCATCTGCGGCAACCCACGCCCATGCGTGCTCTCGCCGGGTTGCTCTCCTGTGACGCCTCCAACATCACGGGGCTCGTCGACCGGCTGGAGGCCCATGGACTGGTCTCCCGGCAGCTCGACCCGGCCGACAGGCGGGTCAAGAACGTGGTCGCCACGGAGGAGGGCAGGGAGGCCGTCCGGCGGATCCGCGCCGATATGCGGGGCACGTCGGCGGCCTTCGCCCGCCTCGACGACGAGGGCCGCCGCAGCCTCTACGAGCTGCTGGGACGCCTGCACCCCGACGAGACGGCCTGATCACGGCCTGACGTGCCGGGCCTTGCCGGCCGGCGGTCCGCGGGATTGTCGGCCGGTTCAGCCGACGGCGACCCAGGCGGCGAAGAGGACGGTCGCGGCGACGACGCCTGCGACGCCTGTCGTGATCAACAGGAATCACGAGGCTGCTGATCCAGACGGTGCTGGGCGGAGACGGAGTCCGGCGAGGTGGCGACAGACCCTAGCGGCCCCGCCGGTGGCCGGGCCCGCCCGTGCCGAACGCCTCGCGCAGTTCCTCCCGCAGTGAGCGCTGGAACGCCGTCACCAGCGCCTGGATCACCATCGGCTGCATGTGCGCGGACAGCGACTTCATCGCCGCCACATGGTCCGGGTCCGACTCGCGCTCGCGGTAGGGGCCCCAGACCTCGTCGCGGAACAGGCGCGTCAGGTCCTGTGCCGCGGCCCGGGCGTGCTCCAGCAGGACGGTGCGGGACGCGAGGATCGTCTCGTGCGCGATGGGGACGTCCAGCAGTTCGACGCCGAGGCGCAGCAGCGAGCCGTCGAGCCGGAACGCCTCCCCGCCGGTACGGTCCAGCACGCCCATCGCGGCGAGCCGGTCCACGTCCTGGTCCGACAGCGGCCGGCCGGCCCGCCGCTCCAGCTCCTGCCGGGTCACCTCCTCGGCCGACTCCGGCGCCCATGAGGCCACCAGGGCCCGGTGGATGGCGAGGTCCTGGGCGCTCAGGTCCGCGGGCAGCTGCTCCAGGTAGCGTTCGATGGCCGCCAGCGTCATGCCCTGGTGCTGCAACTCCTCGATGAGGGCCAGCCGGGACAGGTGGTCCGAGCCGTAGTGGCCCACGCGCCGGGGGCCGATCACGGGCGGCGGCAGCAGACCGCGTGTGCTGTAGAACCGGATGGTGCGCACGGTGACCCCGGCGCGCGCGGCCAGTTCGTCGACGGTGAGCGTCGGCTCATCGGTCTCGGTCGCCATGACCCTCCTTCTGCTGAACCGCACCGGTCCAACAGTATTGCTGTCTCACCACTGTTGTGAAAGCCGGGCGCCCGGAGGACGGCGATGTCAGTGCCGCATCGTACGGTTGTGCCATGTCCGAGATCAGATACGTCCGGGGGGACGCCACCGCGCCGCAGGGCAAAGGCGTCAAACTGATCGCGCACGTGTGCAACGACATGGGGGGCTGGGGCAAGGGCTTCGTGCTCGCCCTCTCCCGCCGCTGGCCGGAGCCCGAGGCGGCCTACCGCCGCTGGCACCGGCAGCGCGCGGGAAACGACTTCGGGCTGGGCGCGGCCCAGTTCGTCCAGGTCGGCCCGTACCTCTGGGTGGCCAACATGGTGGGGCAGCGGGGCACACGCACCGGCAGCAAGGGCGTTCCCGTGCGCTACGAGGCCATCGACACGGCGCTCGCCTCCGTCGCCGAGCAGGCCCTGGAGCTGGGCGCATCGGTCCACATGCCGCGCATCGGCTGCGGACTGGCGGGCGGCACGTGGTCGAGGATCGAGCCGCTCATAGCCACCCGGCTCACGTCGCGGGGCATCGACGTCACGGTCTACGACCACGACTGACCGGCGGCGTCGGCCCCGGGCGGCGATCCCGGTGACCTGCCCCCGGCGGCTGACCCTGCGCGACGGGGCGGGCCGGGCTCCGCTGGTGTACCGGGGACGCTCGACGAGTACCGGGCGGCGGCCGGCGTCTGGGACCCGCGGCTGGTGGCGGCCCTGGTGGGCATCCACCTGATCTGCACCTCGGCCGCCGCCGGCGACGACACCGACTGGTACGCCGAGGGCTGACCGGCGCGACCCGCTCCGGACGCGACGCGGGGCGTGCCCACGGCCGTGGGGACGCCCCGCTCTGAAGGACCGGGGTCAGTAGACCGCGACCCCGTACGCGCTCAGCGCCTCGCGCACCGGCTGGTGCAGGGCCGATCCGCTGGTGCCGGTGCAGCCGGAGCTGCCCGAGTGGATGCCGAGCGCCGTCGAGCCGGCGAAGTGGGCGCCACCGCTGTCACCGCCCGCGGAACAGGCCGTGGTGCGGACCAGGTTGTAGACCGGACCGGCGCTGTAGTTCACGGTGACGTTGACGGCGGTCACGGTGCCGCTGGTCACCTTCGTGGTGGAGCCGGACTTGCGCAGCGACTGGCCCACGATCGCGTCGGCCGCGGAGCTGATGTCCTGGTAGCCGCCGTTGTACAGGTTGACGTTCCCGGCGGGTGCCGAGCCGTCCGTGTAGCGGACGATGCCGTAGTCGTTGGTCGGGAAGCTCGTCCCCTCACGGGTGCCGATGGACGGCCCGCCGGAGGTGGCCGACCAGCTGCTCGCGGAGTTGGTGCAGTGTCCGGCGGTCAGGAAGTAACGGGTCGTGCCCTTCGAGACGTTGAAGGCAGCCGAGCAGCGGTAACCGCCGCCGTAGATCGCGTCCCCGCCCGCCACCTCCTCGGTGAAGACGCCGGGCACGCGCGTGATCCGCACGCTGTCGCCGAGCGCCGCGGCGACCGTCCTCAGGCGGACCATGTCGCGAGCCGAGACCGACGAGTCGGCCTCGACCGCGACCTGGTTCGTCCGGGGGTCGATGCCCCACGACGTGCCGGTGATCCGGGCCTTGGCCTGCAGTGTGGCGATCGCGGACCGCAGCTGTGCCGCGCTGCGCGAGACGAGCTCGGCGCGCGCGCCGGCCGCCCGTACCTGCTCGGCGGCCTCGGCGTCCGTCACCGTGACCACCAGTTCGCCGCTCGCGGCGTCGAGGTAGGAGCCGGCGGTGCGGTCGCCGAGGGCGCGTTCGAGCGAGCTGTGCTGGGCGTACTGGACGGCGGTCGCCGCAACGCCCGGGGCCGGGCCGGCGGCCGGTACCGGGTGCTCGGCGGCCCCGGCCGTGGCGGATCCGAGTCCGACGGCGGTGAGGGCCAGAAGGGCGGGAAGGCAGATGCGCGCGCGGAGCGTGCGTCTCATCAGGGCTTCTCCTTCTACGAGTCCGTGGGGGGCTTGCCGTGGGGAACGGCAATGTGGACTGGACCAGTCCGAACTGCGGACTCAATGTGGCATGACCCTGACATCGATACAAGGGTGCCGCCGCGCGCTTGCGCCTACTGGCCCGAGGCAATCACCGGATAGTGGTCGGACAGGTTGGTGTACGTGTAGGTGGTGCCCCAACTGGAGACCGACCAGGGCGCACTCTGCTCCTTGATCACCTCATTGGTCCAGCCCGCCGGCCGCGCGTGCCCCGCCCGGTGCAGCACGTAGTCCAGGTCCTCGCGCGGGTCGTCGGGGTAGCGATCGGCCGCGATCGAGTTCTCCTGCGTGTCGAACGAGTACGGGTGCCCGGTCCGCGCGTCCGCCCCCGCGAAACCGCCGTCGGCGAGCATCCGTGCGTACTCCGGCGTACGGGAGTCGACGTTGAAGTCGCCCGCCACGATCACCTGTTCGGACGCCGGGATGTTCTTGGCGTCCAGGAACGCGTCCATCGCGCGGAATTGACGGCTGCGCGTCATGGCCGCCTCGCCCGCCTCGCACCCCGGGTCCGTCGACTGCGCGTGCGTACCCACGACATGGACCCTCGTGTCGTTCACGTCGAGGACCGTGTAGACGAACCCCTTGTTGGAGTACCAGTCCGCGCCGCAGGCGTCCTTGTAGACGTACTGCTCCTTGCGCACGATCGGCCACTTGCTCAGGACCGTGACACCGCCGTCCTCGGGCGTCGTCGCCGAGTAGGCGCCGCTCGTCGCGTCCCAGCCGTCCCTGCTGCGGCCCATCACCGGCGTCTGGTGCGGATACCGGTCCGCCGCCCTGCTCCTGAGCGCGTCGGACGAGGAGTTGTCGAACGCCTCCTGGAGCACGACCACGTCGTGCCCCTGGAAGAAGGATGCCGCGGGGATGGCGGCCGCCCGGTGGTCCTGGCCCCAGTTGGGGTAGAGCGACTTGCTGAACAGGAACGCGTTGTACGTCAGCACCTTCAGTCGCGGGGTGTCCGCGGTGGGTGCGGCGACTGCCGACGGTGCGGTCGCCGCCAGGGTGGAGGCGGCGAGCACGGCGGTCAGGGCTGCGCCGGGGATGCGGCGGAGCGCGGAATTCAGCACAGGATCTCCTGTTTCCGGGTGGGGGGTTCGAAGCCGGCCGTGCGACCGGCGCCGCACATCCAACCAGCAGAAGTTACTTCCAGGTAATAGGCGGGAGCCCACTTTCTTGCCCCCGGCGCAACAGTGGGTTTCCTCCTGCGCCCCGTCCCGGGGGGCAGGCACCGGGTGCGGCGGCCGCCGTCATACTGGGAGGTGACCGTCACACCGGGAAACCGGACCAAGGCACCACCTGGAGAACCCCCATGAGCAGGGCCGCAGCACCTGTCGACCCGCCCCCGCCCGGCGGCGTGCTGTGGAGCCTCGCCGGGGACGTCCGGGCCCTGCTGATGCTCCCCGCCGCGCTCACGCTCCAGGTCGCTCACCCGGCCGTCGGCGCGGGCGTCGACGAGCACTCCGTCTTCCGCACCGACCCCTGGGGCCGCGGCGAACGCTCCCTGCGCTCGCTCCAGCTGTGGATCTACGGCGGCGAGGAAGCGGCCGCCGAGGGCCGGCGGCTGCGCGTGCTGCACCGCACCATCCAGGGCACCGACGCCCACGGCCGCCGCTACCACGCCCTCGACCCCGCCCACTACTCCTGGGTCCACGCCACCGGCTTCCCCGTCTACCGGCACGCCGCCCGCTACCTGGTGCGCCCGCTCACCGAGGCCGAGGAGCGACAGCTGTACGCCGAGTGGCTCCAGGTCGGCCGCGTCCTCGGCATCCAGGACCGGGACATGCCGCAGAGCATCGAGGAGTTCTGGCCCTACTTCCACGCGATGCTCGCCGACGAGATCGAGCCGACCGTCGTCGTACGCGAACTCCTCGACGTCCACGCGCAGGTGCCGCCTCCGGACCGGGGCCCGCTGCTCCCGCGGCTCGTCCTGCGGACCCTGTGGCCCATGCTGCTGCCCCCGCTCGCCCGCTTCCGCCGCTTCATGACCGTGGGACTGATGCCACCCGAAGCCCGCGAGGCCATCGGCCTGGACTGGACGGCCGAACAGGAGCGCGCACTGCGCCGGTTCGGCCGCGTCGTCCGGATCGCGGTGCCCCTGCTCCCCGAGCGGCTGCGCTACCTGCCCCTCGCCCGGCGGGCCCGGCGCGAGGTCCGCTTGGCCCGCCGGCTCAGGAGCTCAGCCCACCGCGCGCGATGACGTCCGCGTACCAGTGCGCACTGTCCTTGAGCGTGCGCCGCTGGGTCGCGAAGTCCACGTGCACGATGCCGAACCGCTTGCTGTAGCCGTAGGCCCATTCGAAGTTGTCCAGCAGCGACCACAGGAAATAGCCCCGGACGTCGGCGCCGGCCTCGATCGCCCGGTGCACCGCCGCGAGGTGCGCGCGCAGGTAGGCCACCCGCTCGGGGTCCTTGACCGCGCCCGACGGGTCGGCGTAGTCGTCGTACGCGGCCCCGTTCTCGGTGATCACCAGCGGCACGCCCGGCAGGTCGTCGCGCAACCGGGTCAGCAGCTCGTACAGGCCTTCCGCGTCCACGGGCCAGTCCATCGCGGTGCGCGGGCCGGGCGCCGGCAGGAAGCGCACGTGCTCCTCGGCGCCCGCCCACGGCGACGGCGCCGGGGACGAACCGGCGGCGACGACGGTGGGGGAGTAGTAGTTGATGCCCAGCGAGTCGATCGGCGCCGACGCCGCCTCCAGATCCCCGTCCCGCACGAACGACCAGTCGGTGACGGGGGCGGTGTCGCGGACCAGGTCCTGCGGGAGCCGGCCGTGGAACACCGGGTCGAGGAAGATCCGGTTGCCGACCGCGTCGATCCGGCGCGCCGCGTCGACGTCGGCGGCCGAGTCCGAAAGGGGCCGTACCGCGTGGAGGTTGAGCGTGAGCGACACCTCGCACTGCGCGGGAAGCCGGGAGCGGAGCTCCCGGACCGCCCACCCGTGCGCGAGATTGAAGTGGTGGGCGGCGCGCAGCGAGGCGAGCGGGCTGGTGCGGCCGGGAGCGTGCACCCCGTTGCCGTATCCGAGGAAGGCGGCGCACCAGGGCTCGTTGAGCGTCGTCCAGGTCGCCACCCGGTCACCGAGCGCCCCGGCCATGATCCCCGCGTACTCGCCGAAACGCTGCGCCGTCTCGCGCTGCGGCCAGCCGCCGGCGTCCTCGAGCTCCTGTGGCAGGTCCCAGTGGTAGAGCGTGGCCACCGGCCGGATGCCGGCGGCGAGCAGCTCGTCGACGAGCCTGCGGTAGAAGTCCAGTCCCTTCTGCACGGCCGGCCCGCGGCCGGTGGGCTGCACCCGCGGCCAGGCGACCGAGAAGCGGTAGTCCGTCACGCCGAGCTGCCGCATGAGCGCGATGTCCTCGCTCACGCGGTGGTAGTGGTCGGCGGCGATGTCGCCGGTGTCGCCGTTGCGGACCTTGCCCGGGATGCGGCTGAACGTGTCCCAGATGGACGGGGTGCGCCCGTCCTCGGCAGCCGCACCCTCGATCTGGTACGCCGCTGTGGCGGTGCCCCAGCGGAAGCCCGCCGGGAACCGGAGCGTCGCCGTCGTGTCGGGGCGTGCGTCGAGCGCGGTCATGAGGATGGAACTCCAGGAGTGAGACGTCGTACGAGAGGGGAAGGCACGGGGTCAGCCCTTGACCGCGCCCTGCATGATGCCGCCGACGATCTGGCGGCCCAGCAGGCCGAAGACCAGCAGCACCGGAAGCGTGCCGAGCAGGGTGCCCGCCATGATCACGGACTGGTCGTGGACATAGCCGCCGCCGAGCTGGCGCAGCGCGACCTGGACGGTCGGCTCCTGCGAGGAGAGGGCGACGATCGGCCAGAAGAAGTCGTTCCAGGCGGCCATGAAGGTCAGCATGCCGAGCACGGCCATTCCCGGCCGGGCGACGGGCACCACGATCGACCAGAAGATCCTGGCCGTGGAGGCCCCGTCCACCCGGGCGGCCTCGATCAGCTCGTCCGGCAGGGACTGGACGAGGAACTGCCGCATGAAGAACACGCCGAAGGCGGAGACGAGTCCGGGCAGGATCACGGCCTGCAGCTGGTTCACCCACTGCAGTTCGGCGATCAGCATGAACAGCGGGATGACGCCGAGCTGCGGCGGGATCATCATCGTGCCGACCGTGACGGCGAGCAGCGCGCCCCGGCCCCGGAAGCGCAGTTTGGCGAAGGCGAACCCGGCGAGCGTGCAGCACAGGACCGTGCCGACGGTGATCGAGGAGGACACGACGAAGGAGTTGAGCAGCGCCTTGCCGATGTCGGCCTCCTCCATCACCGCCTCGAAGTTGTGGATCAGCCGCGAGCCGGGCAGCAGCGTCGGCGGCACCCCGGCCAGGTCGGCGTTGGACCGGCTGGCCGCGACGATCGTCCAGTAGAACGGGAAGGCGGAGACGAGGACCGCGAGGATCAGGATCGCGTGGGCGAGCTTTCCGCCGTGCATCGTGCGGCCGGCGCCGGACCGGCCCCGTCGGCGCCTCGGCTGCCCGGGCGTCGCGGTGGCCGGCTGCTGCACCGGCGGCTCTGCCAGCGCGGTCATCGGCCGGCCTCCTTGCGGGAACGGCGGCGCGCGACCAGGGCGTTGACCCCGACCAGCACCAGGATCAGCAGGAACATCACCCAGGCGACGGCGGCGGCCCGGCCCAGGTGGAAGAAGCCCCAGCCCTGCTCGTACATGTACAGGCCGAGCGTCTGGTACTGGTGCGAGATGCCGCCCGACACGGAGCCCTCGAACAGCAGGGGCTCGCCGAAGAGCTGGGTGGCGCCGATGGTGGAGACGATGACGGTGAAGACGATCGTGGGCCGCAGGCCCGGCAGCGTCACGTGGAAGAACTGCCGCCAGCGCGACGCCCCGTCCATCTCGGCCGCCTCGTACAGCTCGCCCGGGATGGACTGCATGCCCGCCAGGTAGATCAGTGCGTTGTAGCCCGTCCAGCGCCAGATGACGATGGTGGAGACGGCGATCTGCGAGGCGAGGGTCCCGGTCTGCCAGTCGACGGGGGAGATGCCGACGAGTTTCAGGACGTAGTTGACGAGGCCGAAGTCGCGGCCGAAGAGCTGGGCGAAGACGAGCGTGGCCGCGGCCACCGAGGTGGCGTACGGCAGGAGCATCGCCGTGCGCAGGAACGTCCGTCCGCGCAGCCGGTAGTTGAGCAGATGCGCCAGGCCCAGGGCCATCACCAGCTGCGGCACCGTGGACAGCACCCCGATGGTGAACGTGTTGCGCAGCGCGGTCCAGAAGAACTCGTCGCCCAGCAGCGCGGTGTAGTTGCCGAGCCCGCGCCACTCCATCTCGCCGGGGGTCTGGAGCTCCACCCGGTAGAGGGACACGAACGCCGTGTAGAGGAGCGGGAAGAGGCCGAAGGCGGCGAAGAGCGTGAAGAAGGGGGCGATGTAGGCGTACGGGGAGACCTTGCGCCAGGCGCGCCGCACGGCCGGGGGCCCGGGCGGCGCGAACGGTTTCGCGGGAGCGGTGAGGGTCACGGTGCGGCCCTTCGGAAGGAGTCGGTTCGGGGCGGGGGCCTCCGGCCCGGTCCGGGGCGGGGGGAGGTCAGGGACCAGGCCGGAGGCTGCGGGTGTCAGCCGATGGTGTTGTCGACGCCCTTCTTCGCGTTCGACCACGCCTTGTCGGGTGAGGTGCCCTTGCGCTCGACCTCGCTCAGCGCGTTGGTGATCTGCTGGTTGACGTTCTGGTCGTGGACTCCGAGCACCTGGACAGGTGCGGCCTTCGCGGCGTCACCGAAGATCCGCCCGATGGGGGCGTCCGAGAAGTACGGGTCCTTCGCGTCGGCGACCTGGTCGATGGCGCCCGTCGCCGAGGGGAAGTTGCCCTGCTTGCGGAAGAGCTTCGCCTGCTGTTCGGGGGCGGTGAGCCACGCGATCAGCTCGTACGCCTCCTTCTTGTGCTTCGCGGCGCGCGGGATCGAGAGGTAGGAGCCGCCCCAGTTGCCTGCGCCGCCGGGCAGCTTCGCGATGTCCCACTTGCCCTTGCCGCCGTCACCGGCCTGACCCTTGATGTAGCCGAGCATCCAGGCGGGGCACGGAATCGTGGCGAACGAACCGGCGGCGAACGCCTGGTTCCACTGCGGGGACCACTGGTCGAGCTCGGCGCTCAGTCCGTCCTGCGCGGCCTCGACCGAGGTGTCCCAGGCGGCCTTGACGGCGGGGTTGGTCTCCCAGATCAGCTTTCCGGAGGCGTCGTAGTAACGCTCCCTCTCCTGGCCGATCATGATGGAGAACAGGCTGCCGACGCTGTCCAGCCAGGCGCTCTTGGCCGGGGCCTTCTCCTTGTACTGCCGGCCCAGCTCCAGGTAGCCGTCCCACGTCGACCACTTCTTCGCGAGCTCTTCGCGGTCCGTGGGGAGTCCGGCCTCGGCGAACAGGTCGGTGCGGTAGCACATCGCTTCCGGGCCCACGTCCGTGCCGAGCCCCAGCACCTGGCCGTCCTTGCCGGTCGCGGCCGCCCACTTGGCCTCGGCGAACCGGCTTCTGAGCTTGTCCGCGCCGTACGTCCGCAGGTCCTCGAACGTGCCGGCCTGCTGCTGGGTCACCGACGCGATCCGCCCCACCTCGATGCCCTGGACGTCGGCGAGACCGCCACCGCCGGCCAGCCGGGTCTGCAGCGACTTCCAGTAGTCGGCCTCGTCCTCGGTGTCCGTCTGCTTGATCGTGACGTCCGGGTGGAGCTTCTCGTATTCGGCGTAGAGCCCGGCCTCCTTGTAGCCGAAGGATCCGAACAGGTCGACGGTGAGCGTGACCTTTCCGCCCGCACTGTCGGCGGCGCCGTCGGACGAACCTCCGCAGGCGGCGAGCAGTGCCCCGGCGAGCGCGACCGCCCCCAGGCGGACGGCGGCCCTCTTGGCGGCTCGGGCTATGGGCATGGGAAGCCTCCCTTGGCTTCGGGGTGGAGCGAGAGCGCAGGTGGTCGACGCTGCGTGAGAGCGCTCTCAGATGTGGCGACTGGAGCGTGCCCGCTCCGCGCTCGCCCCGTCAATAGTCGAAGGCATAACGGCTTGGACTCGGGCCCAACTCCCGTCTGTGTCTCATCTATTGACACGTGCGTTTCAGGAGTTTTACGTTGCGGCCGTCTGAGAGCGCTCTCCGGCCCCCAATCCACGATGACGTGAGGTGCCGTCCATGCCAGCCCCCCGCACCGGACCAGCTGCCGCGCTGGTCCTGGCCACCACCCTGGCCGCCGTCGGACTCGGCCCAGCCGCCGCACCCGCGGCCGCCGCCACCGTCCCCGTAGGCTCCGGCAGTTACTCCGACGCCCGCCCCGCCGGCACGTCCGGCCCCACCACCAACACCGGCACGCCGGTCACGCCCAAGGTCACCGCCGCTGCCTCGGCCCGGCCGGTGCCCACCAACGACTGGTGGTCCTCCCTCGCCTTCCAGCGCTACGGCGACAACCCGTACTCCACGCCCATGTACGGCCACCCGCTCACCTATCAGGCCGGCGCCGGCGGCCTCGACGTCGGCTACCCCACCACCGCCGCGATCGTCGGCGACGGCCGCCAGTACGAGTTCGCCCACAAGCGGGACCTGACCATCGGTCTCACCGGCCTCAACTCGCGCGACACCAAGGCCGACGACTGGTCCGACTGGACCGTGACCCCCTACTGGTCCGACGGCACCCGCACACTGCGCACCACCATCGGGCACGGACTGCCCTTCGTGTACGCCAAGGGCACCGGTGGGAACGCCCAGATCACCACGGCCGCCGCCCCCACCGTCTTCGCCGACCAGGGCAACGTCCTCGGCATCACCGTCGCCGGCCACCACTACGCCCTGTTCGCGCCCAGCGGCAGCGACTGGAACGTCTCCGGCTCCACGATCAGCACGGGCCTCGGCGGCAAGGACTACTTCTCCCTCGCCGTCCTGCCCTCCACCGACGCTCTCGCGACGTACCGGAGGTACGCCTACAGCTTCGTCACCGGATCGAAGGTCGCCTGGAGCTCCACGGGCGGCACGGTGCGAGCCACGTATACGCTCACCACCGAGGCGAAGGAGGGCAGCGAGCGCGGCACGCTCCAGGCCCTGTACCGCCACCAGTGGCTCCACACCACCGACCCGCTCACCCCGTACACGTACGTCTCGCCGCGCGGCACCATGAAGGTCCGCGAGGGCGCGTCGTTCACCACGTCCCAGAAGGCGTCCGGGGTGCTGCCCGCCCTGCCGAAGTCCAACGGCGTGGACACGGCACGCCTGCGCGGATATCTGAACGAGGTCGTGAACGCCTCGGACCCGCTGCAAGGGGCCACCGACACGTACTGGACCGGCAAGGCGCTCGGCCGTCTCGCCCAGCTCGTGCCCATCGCCGACCAGATCGGCGACAGCGCCGCCCGCGACCGGCTCCTCGGTCTGATCAAGGGCAGGCTCCAGGAGTGGTTCACCACGGGCGGCGCGTCGGAGTTCTCGTACGACAGGAACTGGCGGACGCTGACCGGCTACCCGGCCTCCTACGGCAGCGACACCGAGCTCAACGACCACCACTTCCACTACGGCTACTACGTCTACGCGGCGGCCGTCGTCGCCCAGTACGACCCGGGGTGGGCGGCCGACTCCGCATGGGGCGGCATGGTGAAGACGCTGGTCAGGGACACCGCCAACCCCAGCCGCACCGACACCGCCTTCCCGTTCCTGCGCGGCTTCGACGTGTACGCGGGGCACAGCTGGGCGTCCGGCCATCAGGGCTTCGCCGCGGGAAACAACCAGGAGTCCTCGTCGGAGTCCACCAACCTCAGCGCGGCACTCGTCCTGTGGGGCTCGGCGACCGGCGACACCGCGCTGCGCGACCTCGGCACGTACCTGCTGACGACGGAGTCGGAGTCGATCGCGCAGTACTGGTTCGACGCCGACGAGCAGGTCTTCCCCGCCTCGTTCGGCCATGACACGGCCGGCATGGTGTGGGGCAGCGGCGCCGCGTACGCCACCTGGTGGACCGCGAACCCCGAGGAGATCCACGGCATCAACGTGCTGCCCGTGACCGGCGGTTCACTGCACCTGGGCGGCGAGAAGGCGGCCATCCGGCGCAACATCGCGGAGATGGAACGGGAGAACGGCGGCCCGGCCGTCGAATGGCGCGACATCCTCTGGGAGTTCCAGTCGCTCGCCGACCCGGCGGCCGCCCGGTCGAAGTGGGACGCGGGCCACGCCGGCTACACGCCCGAGCAGGGCGAGTCCAAGGCCCACACGTACCACTGGATCAGCACGCTGGACGCCCTCGGCGCACCGGACGCCACCGTGACCGGTGACATCCCGACGTCGGCCGTCTTCACCAAGGGAACGGTACGGACGTACGCGGCGCACAACCACGGGGCGACGGCCCGCACCGTGACGTTCTCCGACGGCAGGACCCTGTCCGTACCGGCCCGGTCGACCGCGACCGCCACCGGCAGCGGCGGCGACCCGGATCCCCAGCCGCCCACGGGCAACACGTTCCAGCTGCGCAGCGGGGGTGTCCTGACCACGGCGACCGGCGGCACGCCGGGCAGCGACACGATCGCGTCCGCGGACGGCGCCAACCACGACGGCACCCCGTACCGTCCGCTGGTCTACGAGGTCCGAGGCGTGACCGGCACGCTTCGGCCCGGTGCCTCGACCGCCTTCCGGCTCCCGGTGGACGCGGGCGCCACAGTGGGCCTCGGCCAGCAGGCCCGCGTCAGCTACGACCTCACCGGTGACGGCACCTTCGAGCGGACCGAGACGTACCACTACTTCGCCACCGACCCCGTCACCGGCTGGGAGGAGTACGCGCAGTCGCGCGGGCTCAAGTCGGCGACGGGCACGCTCGGCAATCTCGCCGGCGGCACCGTACGGCTGGAGGTGTGGAGCGCGATCGGCAACGGCACGTCCGTGCTCCGGACCGGGACGGACACCTCCGTGCTGGTGATCCCCTACGGCTGACGGACCAGGCGACAGGCGGCGGGCGCCGGAGATCAGGCCGACGCCCGCCGCACCAGTGTGGTCGGCGTGATGACGGACGCGGGCGTGTCGCCGCCGCTGTCGTCCAGCAGCCGCATCAGGAGCCGGACCATCAGCCGGCCCATGCCCTCGATATCCTGGCGCACGGTGGTCAGCGCCGGGCGGGTCGTCACGACGACGGACTCCATGTCGTCGAAGCCGACCACCGCCACGTCCTCGGGCACCCGCACCCCCCGCTCGCGCAGCGTCCGCAGGGCCCCCGACGCCATCAGGTCGTTGGCGACGAACACGCCGTCCACGTCCGGGCGGCTGTCCAGCAGTTCGGCCATCGCGCGTGCCCCGCTCGCCTCGGTGAAGTCGCCCTGGCGGATCAGGTCCGGATCCGCGTCGACCAGCACGTCCCGGTACCCGTCGACACGGTCGAGCGCGGAGGTCTGGTCGCGGGGGCCCGCGATGTGGGCGATGGACGTGCGCCCGAGAGAGACGAGATGGCGCACGGCCTCGCGCGCCCCGCCGCGGTTGTCGCAGTCGACGTACGGCACCCCGGGAGAGGACCCGACGACGGGCCGGCCGCCGAAGACGGCGGGGATCCTGGCACGGCCGATCACGGCGGGCAGCTCGTCGTCGTTGTGCAGCGAGAACGCGAGCGCGCCGTCGACATGGCCGCCGTCGAGGTAGCGGGCGATGCGGTCGTGATCTCCGGGGCCCTCCACCCACAGCAGCACGAGCTGCGAGTCGTGCGCGGTCAGCTCGCGGCTGATCCCGCGCACCTGCTGCTCGAAGAAGGGGTCGGAGAAGATCCGGAACTCCGGCTCCGCGATGATCACGGCCACCGCGCCGTTGCGGCGGGTGACCAGGGTGCGGGCCGCGTGGTTGGGTACGTAGCCCAGCTCCTCGACCGCCCGGCGCACCTTGTCGACCAGGGGAGCCCGCACTCCGGCACCGCCGTTGACGACCCGGGAGGCCGTGGCCCGTGAGACCCCGGCGCGCGCGGCGACGGCTTCCAGCGTGGGACGGGACCCTGCGGTCTGCTCGGGCACGGCGGGCGCTCCTTGTGTCTGCTCCGTAGGCTGCGAGCCCTGTCGCCGCTCAGGATAACTCCTGGCCGGACCGCCTGAGAGCGCTCCCACCGGGTGCGGTCCGGACGGGAGCCGTGCCGGCGGCCCGGCCGCGCTCGACGCTGCCGTGGGGTGCGCCGGCCCGGGGGATGACCGCCCCCGTAGCCCGGTCCTGCCGACGGTGCGTCAGGTCCGGGCGTCGGCCGGTCTCCCGCCGATGCGGCCGGGACGGGGGCGGCCGGTCGGTGTCACCGGCCGCCCCGCAAGCGCCGGCCCCGCCTGGACTCCGGCTGTCGGCTCGGGCGCCCCCGGCACGCGCCGGGACCCGCGGACTCAGGCCGCCGGGTTCGGCGTCACCGGCCGGACTGTACGCGCCGGTGCTGCCAGGCCTCCGGCCGTCGGGTCGGGCGTCACCGGTCGGCCCGCCCGCACGCGCCGGTGCCCCGCTGTCCTCGGGCAGCGGGGCACCGAGCCGCCACCTCAGTGGTCGTGACCGTGCCCCTTCGTCCCCTTCGGGCGCTCGTGCTCGTGCTCGTGGATCGTGTTCGTCTCCGCGATCTTCTTCCAGGACCTCGGCTGCGCCGGGCCCGCGGCGTCGGCCTGAGCGATCCCCACCCCGGCCGCCGTCGGCGCGGCCGGCTTCGCGGGCTCGTACAGCCACGTGTCGAACAGGGCGCCCAGCGGCCTGCCCGCGATGCGCTCCGCGTACGCGACGAAGTCGCCCACCTTGGCGTTGCCGTACGCACGCTCCGCGGGCCAGCCCTTGAGGATCGTGAAGAAGTCCTCGTCGCCGATCTCGTTGCGCAGCGCCTGCAGCGCCAGCGCGCCCCGGTCGTAGACGGCGATGTGGAACTGGTTGTCCGGGCCCGGGTCGCCCGGCTTCACCGTCCAGAACGGGTCGTCGGCCGCCCGCGTCGCGTAGACGTAGTCCGCCAGCTCCTGTGCCGTGCCCTCGCCCTCCTTCTCGGACCACAGCCACTGGCTGTAGCGGGCGAAGCCCTCGTTGACCCAGATGTCCTTCCAGCCGTCCACCGACACACTGTCGCCGTACCACTGGTGCGCCATCTCGTGCACGACCACGGAGACGTTGGCGCCGTTCGCGAACTGCCGCGGACTGTAGAACGGGCGGGTCTGCGTCTCCAGCGCGTAGCCGCTCTTCACGTTCGGCACGTAACCGCCGATCGCGTTGAACGGGTAGGGGCCGAAGACCTCGGTCAGCCACTCGGTGACCTCGGCCGTCCGCTCGATGCTGGCCCGTGCGGCCCCCGCGTTGGCGCCGAGGTCCCTGCTGTACGCGTTGAGGACCGGCAGTCCGTCCGCGGTCTTGTCGGTCGTGATGTCGAACTTGCCGACGGCGAGGGTCGCCAGGTACGACGCCTGCGGCTTGTCGGAGCGCCAGGAGAAACGCGTCCAGCCCAGCCGTGAACTCTGCGAGACGAGAACGCCGTTGCTGATGGCCTGGGTGCCGTCCGGGACGGCGACAGAGATGTCGTACGTCGCCTTGTCCAGCGGATGGTCGTTGCTCGGGAACCACCACACCGCCGAATCCGGCTCCTGCGCGGCGACTCCGCCGTCCGGGGTGCGGTGCCAGGCGGTGTACCCGCCGATGCTGAGCTCGGACGGCTTGCCGGCGTACCGGACGACGACGGAGACCGGCCGTCCCTTCTCCAGCGGCGTCACCGGAGTGACCTCCAGCTCGTGGTCGCCGCTCGCCGTGAACGCCGCCTTCCTGCCGTTCACGCGCACCTCGTGGACGGACAGCCCGAAATCGAGGTTGAAGCGGCTCAGGCGCTGCGTGCTCGTGGCGAGGATCGTCGCCGTCCCCTCCAGCAGGTCCGTCTGCGGCTGGTACCTGAGCCTCAGGTCGTAGTGGGAGACGTCGTAGCCGCCGTTCCCGGCTGCCGGGTAATAGGGGTCGCCGATGCCCGGGGCCCCGATCGACGTGTTTGCGGCCGATGCCGGGATCGCCAGCAAGAGCGTGGCCGCGAGCGCGCTCGGGACGATGATTCTGCGGTGCACGAGAGCTCCAAGTCGTAGGGACGAACGATCTCCTGGACTCTACGCACGGCAGGAGCCACCGGTCAGGAGCGAAGCTCGGCCTTTCACGGGAATGCCATCCGGTCATGCGATTGTCATCCGGTCGGCACACGGCGGCCCGGCACACACCGTGCCGCCGGGACCGCGGACGCGCTCCCGGCGGCACGTCACGGTACCGCCGGCACATCAAGTCCCTGCACCGACCCGGGCAACACATAAGGTCAAAATTCTTCTTCGTCTGATGAATGCGGGCTCTTTTGGGAGCGCCCAGGAATTATCGTTGTGCGATGGAGCGTCAATTCTCGAACTCATGAGAAGTGCCTGGCTCACCCGTCCGGCGGCATCTCGCCCGACAAGCCCGGACCGGCAGCGTCCAATGGCCTGAAGTGCGCTGGAACAAGGCGGGGGCGGACCGGAAACGAGTCCCGGTCCGCCCCCGCCCTCGGGGGTTCGGACGTCAGCCCATGAGGCCGCCGTAGTAGCCGCCGAGCTTGTCCCGGTATCCCGGGTCGTCGGCGTGCGAATCCGTCCCGAATTCGGGTGCGTTCTTGATCTCTTCCTTCGTGCGGGAGACATGAACGGTCTCCGCCGCGATGTCGATGCTCGAAACGACTCCGGCGGGCAGCACGACATGCTTGCCGAAGATCCACGGACCGGTGTCGACGACGATGTGTGCGGAACCCACCTCGTCGGAGTGCTTGTCGACCTTCCCGATGCTGCCGTCGGTCGCCTCGACCTTGAAGCCGAGCAGACTGGCGCCGGTCGTACGGCCGGAAGCGGGGGTGCAGGCCCAGAGGTTCGGGTCCATGGGAGTCCTCTCAACTGTGGGTCGTACGGGGATGGGTTGTCGGCGACGGCCGAGGGCCGCCTGCACGTCAGGGCCGCATCCCTACCAGCGGTACCAGCGGTACCAGCGGCCCCGGCGGCCGCCTGAAGCCGCGGGCCGGACCACGAATCCCAGCAACCACACCACCAGCACGATGACGGCGATCCACCAGAGCGCCTTGAGGGCGAAACCGGCACCGAAAAGTATGAGCGCCAGCAATAGGACGAGAAGCAGGGGAATCAATTCTCATCACCTCCGAAATTCCGTGTGCCCCGCGCCCGAACCGGCATGCGCGCACTGACGCGCGTTTCTCGGAGCCCTTCCCGGGTACAGGCGGCGTCCGCAGAACAGTGCCGCCGGCCACTTCACAGTGGTCGGCGGCACATGGCACTTGCGTCGCCGCTGCCCGCAACGTCGCGACGCGAAGCGGAAATGCGGCGCGCCTTCGGCTTCATCCGCCACCGCCTCGAGCCCGCTCGGTGCGCCCGCCGCGCCTCCGCTTCGGCCTCGGGTCCGGCTGAGCCACTCGATTGCCCCCTGTCGCACGCGAGTTGACCGGAGTACCTTCCGGCCCATGCCGATTCGTGTGCGGGCCACCCGCCTGACGTACAGATCGCTGGTCCTCGCGGCCTTAGCCGCCCTGCTCGCCGTGGGCATCCC
Source organism: Streptomyces sp. NPDC049597 (assembly GCF_040675505.1). NCBI lineage: Bacteria > Bacillati > Actinomycetota > Actinomycetes > Kitasatosporales > Streptomycetaceae > Streptomyces > Streptomyces sp. NPDC049597. The sequence goes on along the minus strand of NZ_JBFAOY010000006.1, from coordinate 138,473 downwards.
CGCGGGCGCGCAGGGCGCGCCGCCCCCGCGTGAGAGCAGACCCGTCTACTCCTACGAGAACGCGATCCGCGAGTCGGTGTGGGTCGACACCCGGCTCGACGGCGACGGCGACGGACGTACCGACCGGGTCGCCGTCGACATCGTCCGCCCCCGCGAGACAGCCCGTCAGGGGCGGAAGATCCCCGTGATCATGGATGCCAGCCCGTACTACTCCTGCTGCGGGCGCGGCAACGAGAGCCAGCGCAAGACGTACGACGAGCACGGCGACCCCGTCCAGTTCCCGCTCTACTACGACAACTACTTCGTCCCGCGCGGCTACGCCTTCGTCGCCGTCGACCTGGCCGGAACCAATCGGTCGGACGGCTGCGTCGACGTCGGCGGCCGCTCGGACATCCAGTCGGCCAAGGCGGTCGTCGACTGGCTGAACGGCCGCGCCCAGGGCTGGACCGCCCGCACCGGCGGCGAACGCACCCGGGCCGACTGGACCACGGGCGCCACCGGAATGATCGGCAAGAGCTACGACGGCACCATCGCCAACGGCGTCGCCGCCACCGGCGTACGGGGACTGCGGACCATCGTTCCGATCGGCGCCATCTCCTCCTGGTACGACTACTACTTCGCCAAGGGAGCACCTCTGTACGACTCCGGCCCGGACTGGCTCTCCGGTTACGTCGAGAGCCCCGAGGCCCGGGCGCGCTGCCAGGCCGTCCAGCAGCGCCTGGTCGACGGCGCCCCGCGCAGCGGCGACCTGACACCGATGTGGGCCGAACGCGACTACGTGCCGGACGCGGACGAGGTGCGGGCCAGCGTGTTCGCCGTGCACGGCATGCAGGACCTCAACGTCCGCGCCAAGCACGTCGGACAGTGGTGGGACGCGCTCGCCGCCAACGGCGTCGAGCGCAAGATCTGGCTCTCCCAGACCGGCCACGTCGACCCGTTCGACTTCCGGCGGGGTGCGTGGGTCTCCACCCTGCACCGCTGGTTCGACCACTACCTGCTCGGCTTCGACAACGGCATCGACCGCGAACCGATGGCCGACATCGAGCACGCTCCCGACCAGTGGTCCACCGACCGGGTCTGGCCCCCGCGCGGCACCGCCACGACCTCCCTGCGTCCGGGCAACGGCAGCGCTCCCGGCGTCGGCACGCTGTCGCTGCGCCCCGCGCCCCCCGGCGCGACCGAGACGTTCACCGACGACCCGGCGCTGGACGAAGGCGACTGGGCCGCCGCCGTGGACACCACCACGGCCGCCAAGGCCGGGTTCGTCACCCGCCCCCTCGCCCGCGATCTGCGGCTGTCCGGCACCGGCCGGGTCACCGTCACCGCCACCCCCTCGACGACGAGCGCCCATCTGACGGCCGTGCTCGTCGACCTCGGGCCCGCCGCCATCCGCGACTACGCGGCCCCCGGCGAAGGCATCACCACCCTTGCCGCACGCACCTGCTGGGGCGCGAGCACCGCCGGCGACAGCTCCTGCTTCAAGGAGACGACGGCGGACACCGCCGACGTCGGCCACACGATCTTCAGCCGCGGCTGGGCCGACCTCGGCAACCACGCGTCCGATGCCGAAGGACGGCCGCTGACCCCCGGCACGCCGTACACCATCACCCTCGACCTGCACGCGAGCGACCACGTCGTCCCGGCCGGGCACCGGCTCGCCCTCATCGTGGCAGGCACGGACCGGAACCTGATCGACCCGCCGGCGAGCACCCCCCGGCTCACCCTCGACCTCGCCCGCACCTCGGCGGACCTGCCCCTCGTCGGCGGAGCCGCAGCCTTCGCCCGCGCCACCGCCCCGACCGCCGACCGTCCCGGCGCGCGCGATCGGAGCTCCGCAGGCGTCGCGGGCCCGCGTCCGGTCCTTCCGATCCCCGGAGGCAGCGCCCGATGACATCCCGCACCCGTACCGTGCTCCGGACGCCCCGCCTGCAGGCCCTGTTGCTGACAGGTGTGGCGGCGGTGCTGGCCGCACCGCTGGTCACCGCGCCCGCCCAGGCCGCGCCCGGAGTGCCGCGCACCGGCTTCGAGACGAGCGACGGCGCCCGCTGGACCACCCAGCCCGAGGAGCAGACGCTGCTCGCCACCGTGGCCCGCGACAACCGTGCCGTGTCCGTCGAGAGGATCGGCGCCACCCAGCAGGGCCGTCCCCTCCGACTGGTCCACCTCGGCAACCGCGAAGCCGCACACACCGTGCTGCTGATCTGCAGTCAGCACGGCGACGAACCGTCCGGCCGCGAGGCATGTCTGACCACCGTCCGCGACCTCGCGTACGGCAGGGACGAGGCGACCCGCCGGCTGCTGTCCCGCACCCACCTCCTCGTCGTGCCCACGGCGAACCCCGACGGCCGGGCCGCCGACACGCGCGGCAACTCCGACGGCGTCGACGTCAACCGCGACCACATCGCCCTGAGGACCGCCGAGGGACGTGCCATCGCCGCCGTGATCCGCGACCGGCGCCCGGACGTGGTCTACGACCTGCACGAGTACGGAGCCACGCCTCCCTACTACGACAAGGACCTGTTCGACCTCTGGCCCCGCAACCTCAACACCGACGACGCCGTCCACCACGAGGCGCAGACGCTGTCCGAGCGCTACGTCCGCCCGGCCGCAGGGCACGAGGGCTATTCGACCGGCACGTACGGCATATGGACCGACCCGGTCACCGGGGAACCGATCAGGCAGACCGCGGGCGACGGCCAGGAGCGCATCCTGCGCAACGCGACCGGCGTCAAGAACGCGGTCGGCCTGCTGATCGAGAGCCGCGTCGACGCGCTGACGCCCGAGGAGCAGGCGGACGCGGCGGTCAACAACCGCCGGCGCGTGCACAGCCAACTCGCCGCGCTGAAGGGCCTGTTCGCCTTCAGTGACGAGCGGCGGGGGCAGATCGAGGCGGCGACCGGCGCCGCACGGCGGGCCGGTCTCGCGGACCGGGGACCGGTGTACCTGGGCGGCGCCGACAACGACCCGGCCACACCCGAGGAGACCCTCCAGGACCCGCCCTGCGCGTACCGCCTCGACACCGCCCAGTACACGGAGGTGAAGGACGAACTGGCGCTGCACGGCGTCGCGGTCAGGCCCGTCGACGGCGGCGCCGTCGTGCCGCTGCGGCAGTCCCAGCGCAAGCTGGTGCCGCTGCTGCTCGACACCCGCGCGGCCTATCACCTCACGGAGGGCGAACCTGTCGACGCCTGTTGATCCCGGGAGCTGATTGCCCGGTGTGGTAGGGGGTAGCGGGGAGTGCAATCGGACTCCGTGAAGACGTGAAAGGTGCCCCCGTGTCGCACGAGGAACAGAAGCCGGGCAAACGGCTGTGGTACCCGGTCAAGGCGGCGCTGCCGGGCCGTCACCCGCACGAGGACAGGCCGCCCGTCACCGACTGGGTCGTGTTCGGCGTGACGGCCGTCCTCACGCTCGCCTTCGTGGTCTGGGGGTCGGCGTTCACCGAAGCACTGGAGAGCGCGTCCGACACTCTGCTGAGCGGCCTGATGCACAACGGCGGCTGGGCATTCGTCCTGGCCGCCTCGGGCTTCGTCGTCTTCGCGCTGTGGCTGGCGATCAGCCGTTACGGCAGGATTCCGCTCGGCCAGGAGCACGAGGGGCCCGAGTTCCGGACGGTGTCGTGGGTGGCGATGATGTTCAGCGCCGGCATGGGCATCGGCCTGATGTTCTACGGGGTCAGCGAACCGCTCGCGCACTACACCGATCCGCCGCCGGGCACCGATCCGGTCGACTCGGCGGACGCCATGTCGACGGCCCTGGCCACCACCCTCTTCCACTGGACCCTGCACCCGTGGGCGATCTACGCGGTGGTCGGCCTCGCCATCGCGTACAGCACCTTCCGGCGACGCAGGCGGCAGAACATCAGCGCCGTCTTCGAGCCGTTGATGGGCAAGGACAGGGCCAACGGCGCGCCGGGCCGCGTGATCGACGTCCTCGCGATCTTCGCCACCCTCTTCGGCTCGGCGACGTCCCTGGGCCTCGGCGCCCTGCAGATCGGCAGCGGATTCCGGGAACTGGGCTGGATGGAGCGGGCCGGGACCGGGCTGCTCATCTCCGTCATCGCGGTGCTGACGGTGTGTTTCGTGTTCTCGGCGGTCTCCGGCGTCGAGCGGGGCATCCAGTGGCTGTCCAACACCAACATGGTGCTCGCGGTGGTGCTCGCGGCGTTCGTCTTCATCGCCGGGCCCACCATCCTCGTCCTCGACCTCGTCCCCACCTCACTGGCCTCCTACATCGGCGACCTGCCGCAACTGGCCGGCCGGACGGAGGCGGCGACCGGCGGCGGTGACGTCGCGGACTGGCTGAGCAGCTGGACGGTCTTCTACTGGGCCTGGTGGATCTCCTGGACGCCGTTCGTCGGCATGTTCATCGCCCGCATCAGCCGTGGCCGTACGATCCGCCAGTTCGTCGGCGGCGTCATCCTCGTGCCGAGCACGGTCAGCCTGGTCTGGTTCGCCGTCTTCGGCGGCACGGCGATGCGGCTCCAGGAGGAGGGGCGGATGGGGGAAGAGACGACGCCGGAGGGCCAGCTCTTCGGCGTGCTGCAGCAGTTCCCGATCGCGGGTGCGATGAGCCTGCTCGTGATGATCCTCGTCGGCATCTTCTTCATCTCGGGTGCGGACGCCGCCTCGATCGTGATGGGCACGCTCTCCCAGAAGGGCACCTTCGAACCGGCGCGGCTCGTCGTCGTCTTCTGGGGCGTCGTGACCGGGGCCGTGGCGGCGGTGATGCTGCTCGTCGGCGAGGGCAAGGGCGACGCGCTCGCGGGCCTGCAGCACCTGACGATTCTCGTGGCGGCCCCCTTCGTGCTGGTGATGATCGGCATGTGCGTGGCCCTCATGCGTGACCTGCGCCAGGACCCCCTGATCGTCCGCGGCGAGATCGCCGAGGAGGCGGTGGAGTCGGCGGTGATCGCGGGCCACGAGAAGTACGCGGGCGAGTTCGAGATCCGCATCGGGCCGGGCACGGGCCCGGAGGCCGGCCGGATCCCCCCGGAGGAGGCGCAGAGCGGCCCCGGAACGCCGGACACGGACACGCCCCCGGACCAGGACAAGGACCGCCCCGGCGGGAGCTGACGGGCCGGTCCCCGGGCAGGCGGAGCCCGGTGGCCGGGGTCCGGCGGGCCACGACGAGGCCGGGACCGAGACGATTGACCGGTCCCGTCGAACCCATGGCCGCCCGTCCGCCCGGCTCGGGCGTGGGGCGGTCCCGGGCGCGGTGCGGTGCCGGTCCGGACCCCGCCCACGGCGAGGCGCTCAGCCCGCCAGCGCCGCCGCCGCTCGTGCGCAGCCCCAGGCCACCGTCACGCCCGCGCCGCCGTGGCCGTAGTTGTGGATCAGGAGACCGCCGTCCGGCAGGCGTTCGGAAGCGAGGCGGACACCGCCCGTGCGGGCCGGGCGCAGGCCCACGCGGTGGCCGAGGACGCGGGCGTCCCCGATGGCCGGCAGGACACGGGCGCAGCGCGCGATGATCGCCGCGGCCGTGGCCGGGTCCGGCTCCCGTGACCAGACGTCCTCGTCCGCCGTGCCGCCGAGGACGAGCCGCCCCGGCTGAGGGAAGAAGTACGTCGTCTCCGCCGAAGCCGCGTCGGCGGCGGTGAACCACCGCGTCACACCCGGGTTCTCCACCAGCACCAACTGGCCCCGCACCGGCCGCAGCGCCGGGTCGGACGCCAGCTCCCGCGCACCGAGACCCGTGCAGTTCACGACCACCGCGGCCCCGCTCCGGGCCTGCGCCTGCCCGAAGGAGGTCACCACGTGCCGTTCGAGCGTGCCGCCCGCCCCGGCCAGCCGTTTCTCCAGCCACCGCAGGTGAACCGGCATGTCGATCAGCGGAATCCGGGCCCGCAGCCCCGTCGGACACCCCACGGGCAGCTCGCCCGGCTCCGCCGTGCGCAGCCCGTCGACCTTGGCCGCCCACGCCCCGAGCCCCGCCATCCGCAGGTCCGCGTGGACTCCGGGCACCATCCGCACGCCGGTCTCCTCGGGGCGGGCCGCCAGCTCCCCGTACACCCGCAGCGAGTCGAGCGCCCAGGTCCCCGCCAGGGCCTCCGGCTCAATGCGGTACGGCCACCACAGCGCCCCCGCCACCGCGGACGTGGTGTCCTCGGCCGGCTCCCGGGACCAGACCCGCACCCGCCTGCCGCTCTCGGCGAGCACCACGGCCGTCGTCAGCCCGATGACCCCACCGCCCAGCACCAGCACGTCAGCGTTCATGCCGGGACCGTAGCCCATGGCCCGAGGGTGTGCGCCGCCGTCCCCGTCGGGGACACCTACGGCCCTCCTCCCGGGCTGGCCTAGGATCGGCCTCCTGATGACTGCCACTCTCGTCGCGAAGGACCTCGCCGCCGGCCACGGCGAGCGTTCGCTCTTCTCCGGCCTCGATCTCGTCGTCGCACCGGGCGACGTCATCGGCCTCGTCGGTGTCAACGGCGCGGGCAAGTCCACGCTCCTGCGCCTGCTCGCCGGACTCGACCGCCCCGAGCAGGGCGAGCTGCGGCTCTCACCGCCCACCGCGACCGTCGGCCACCTCCCGCAGGAGCCCGATCGCCGCGAGGGCGAGTCCGTACGGGACTTCCTCGCCCGCCGCACCGGCGTCGCCGCAGCGCAGGCCGCGATGGACGAGGCCACCCAGGGCCTCGTCGACGGGGTGCCCGGCGCGGACGACGCGTATGCCGTGAGCCTGGAGCGCTGGCTCGGCCTCGGCGGCGCCGATCTCGACGAGCGTGCCGAGGAGGTCGCCGACTCGCTCGGGCTCGCCGTCGGACTCGACCAGCCGATGACCGCGCTCTCCGGCGGCCAGGCCGCCCGCGCCGGACTGGCGTCCCTGCTGTTGTCCCGCTACGACGTGTTCCTGCTCGACGAGCCCACCAACGACCTCGACCTGGACGGACTGGAGCGACTGGAGCGCTTCGTCCAGGGCCTGCGCGCGGGCACCGTGGTCGTGAGCCACGACCGCGAGTTCCTGACCCGCACGGTCACCAAGGTCCTCGAACTCGACCTGGCGCAGCAGCAGATCACCCTCTACGGCGGCGGTTACGCGGCCTACCTGGAGGAGCGCGAGACGGCCCGCCGCCACGCGCGCGAGGACTACGAGGAGTACGCCGACAAGAGGGCCGCCCTGGAGAGCCGCGCCCATATGCAGCGCTCCTGGATGGACAAGGGCGTGAAGAACGCCCGCCGCAAGGCGACCGACAACGACAAGACCAGCCGCAAGACGCGCAGCGAGGCGAGCGAGAAGCAGGCGGCGAAGGCGCGGCAGACGCAGCGCATGATCGAGCGGCTCGACGTGGTCGAGGAGCCCCGCAAGGAGTGGGAGCTGCGGATGGAGATCGCCGCCGCGCCGCGCTCCGGTTCCGTCGTCGCGACACTGCGCGATGCCGAGGTCCGGCGCGGCGACTTCCGCTTCGGTCCGGCGTCCCTCCAGATCGACTGGGCCGACCGGGTCGCGATCACCGGCGCGAACGGCGCGGGCAAGTCGACACTGCTCGCCGCGCTCCTCGGCCGTCTCGACCTCGACGCCGGGCACGCCTCGCTCGGCTCGGGTGTCGTCGTCGGCGAGGTCGACCAGGCGCGGAAGCTGTTCCACGGGACACAGTCGCTGCTGGACGCGTTCTGCGCGGCCGTCCCCGACACGGAACCGGCCGACGTCCGCACGCTGCTGGCCAAGTTCGGGCTCAAGGCCGGACACGTGCTGCGCCCGGCGACCTCTCTCTCCCCGGGAGAACGCACCCGCGCTGCCCTGGCCCTGCTCCAGGGCCGCGGGGTCAATCTGCTGGTCCTGGACGAGCCGACGAACCACCTCGACCTGCCCGCCATCGAGCAGTTGGAGTCGGCCCTCGATTCCTACACGGGCACGCTGCTGCTGGTCACGCACGACCGGCGCATGCTGGACGCCGTCCGCACCACGCGCCGCGTCGAGGTGGCCGACGGGAAGGTGACCGAGCAGTGACCCCGGCGGCCGCGCAGGCCCACAGCCCGGCCGCCGCCCACCGGAGCACCGGAATTCGGCCGCGTCAGCCCACGGACCCCGCGCCGTGCCCTCCGGATCCTCGCGCAGCGCGGCCACCGCGCCCTCCGCGCCCGCAGACGTGGTCCGCAGGGGTGTGAACTGCCGCGTCAGGCAGGGCCACACCCCGCCTCCCGAACAGATCGACGGCTGACCGGAGCGACCGGCTGCGACGCTGCACCGGGCCGCACACGCTGATTTTCACGTTGCGATGAGCCGGATCCGGCAGAAGCTGGGTTACTCAGTGGTGGAGAGCGGCAGCAGCCTGTGTGGCATGCCTTCTCGTGAAGGCATTCGGACGCGCGCGTGAAGGGATCGCAGCCCGGGCGGCTGGGCCCGCAGCATCCGCGCCGCCCGCGCCACCGGATCGCCACCTGCAGCGGAACGAAACGTCGCAGGTGAGCGCCGCGACCGCCGGGTTTCCCCTACCGGGACGTGAGGTGCAAGCTGGAATGGAGGCCGCCTCGCCATCTCGGGAGCCGGCTCGGGACACGCGGTCTCGCCGCTCCGAGTGAGCTTGCCCGGGCTCGGCAGGAGGGAAGCGAGATGACAGAGCAGGTCACCACCGGTGCGCGTTGGCGCCTGACCGGTGATTGGTTCGATGTGTGCAAGTGCGCCATACCGTGCCCCTGCACGTTCGCGCAGCCCCCGACCTACGGCGACTGCGAAGGCGTGCTGGTCTGGCACATCCGGGAAGGCAGCTTCGGCGACGTGCGGCTCGATGATCTCAACGTCCTGATGCTCGGCTCCTTCGTCGGCAACGTCTGGGCCGGGGCGCACACCGACGCGTACGCCGCGGTCTTCCTCGACGAGCGCGCCGACGAGCAGCAGCGCGGTGCACTCGGGGCCATCTTCGGCGGTGAGGCGGGCGGATGGCCGGCGCAGTTCGGGGAGATGTTCCACCCCGAAATGCGTGGCATGGACATCGCTCCCATCCACGTGAAGATCGACGAGGACCTCGCCACCTGGCGAGCCGAGATTCCCGGCCGGGTCACGGCTGTCGCCGAGGCGCTCACCGGCCCGACGACGCCAGACGGCACACGCGTCCAGGTCCACAACGCTCCGGGCGCCGAGGTCGGGCCGGGCCAGGTCGCCACCTGGGGACGGGCAACCGCCGATCGCGCCGACGCATTCGGCTTCTCCTGGGAACGTTCGGGAAAGTCGAGCAAACACTTCAGCTTCGACTGGAGCGGTCCTGGCTGAGGAGCTGGGCGCGGGAGCGGCGCCACGTTCGTCTGCTCCATCGGCCGACCGGTCACATGCCGTCCATCGACGGCGTCGAACCCTCCAGCCCCGGCAACAACCAGTCCTGGAAGGGCGCGAGCACGGCCAGTACGAGGAACGCGACACCCACGACCCGGGCGAGCAGCGGGCCGCGGGACCACAGCTTCTCGACGAAGACGACCACGGCCAGCCCGGCCATCGCAGCGACGTTCATCACGCCGAGCGGGATCAGGACGACCATCAGTCCCGCGCAGCAGCCGACACAGTAGGCGCCGTGATGGACGCCCACCCTCAGATCGCGGGCCGGCTGCCGGAACCCCGCGTAGCGCACCAGGTGGCTCATGGGGTCACGACAGTGCCGCAGACAGACGTACTTGAGGGGGCCGAGCTGATAGAGACCCGCGAGCAGGAAGGCCACCGCGCCGATCCAGCGTCCGGCGGCCGGATGGTCGTCCACCAGGCCGCCGGTGAGGGCCAGAGCCGCGTAGGCGAGGAGTCCGAAGGCGGCCCACACCAGCAGATATCCGCCCACGAACTCGACGGTGCGCACGGTCCGCATCCAGCCGGAGGACTGCCGGCCGATCCCCCGCACCCACGTGATGGCCACCGGCGCCATGGACGGCAGCATCATGGCCGCCATCATCGTCACCCACAGCAGCAGGAACAGCGGCAGCGCCATCCCCATCGTGCCGGGCTCGACCCCCATGTCCCGGGCCTGCCCGACCGTCAGCGCCCAGGCGGGTGCCGCGATCAGGACCACGAGGAACCAGGCGGCCGCGAGATCCCGCGCCGGCAGCAACCCGCCGCCCGCTCCGGTCGGCGCGGGCGACTGCGTGGGTGCGAAGACGGAGGTCCGGGTGAAGCGCATCGGCGTGCCCTTCCACAGATGCATCCAGCAGACCACGCCTCAGCGCGGAGCGCGACCTCACCCGAACTCACGTGCAGCGACGGGGCCGAGGACACCGACGACGCGAGGCGGAAGAACTCCACGCCGACAAGGGCTGCCTGCGGCGATGGTTGAACGGGCGCGGTGTCACGCACCGCATCGCCTGCACACGCATCTGCTACCGCAGACTCGGCACACGAGAGGGCGTCCATGCACCGCCCCACCTCTCCACAGGGGTGAGGCGGCGCGAAGCTGCCGCCGACGGGAGCGGCCTCCACGCAGCGCCGCCATCGCCCCGGGGGGGGGCGGGGGGCCGCGGCCGAAGCTGCCGTCTTAGGGGTGTCGGGGCCCTGGCCCCACCTACCGCCCGCTCCCCCCGGCGAGGGGGCGCAGCCCCAGTGACGGGAAGGGCGGGGCGGGGAAAGTCCCGCCCCGCCCCGCCGAGTCGTGCCTCAGCCGCGCCGGCCGCCCCCGCCCTTCGGGTCCAGCAGCCCCGCCTTGCGCAGGGCGTCGGCCATCGCGCTGTTCGCCGGGGCGGGAGCCTGACGGGCGCCGCCACCGCCGTTGCCGCCCGCACCGCGGCGGTCGCGCCCGCCACCGCCCTGCCGCTGCTGCGGCGGACGCCCACCGCGCTCCCGCCTCGGGGCTCCGGACCCGCCCGACGGAGCCGACGCGTCGTCGTCCAGCCGCAGGGTCAGCGAGATCCGCTTGCGCGGGATGTCGACGTCGAGGACCTTCACCTTGACCACGTCACCGGGCTTCACCACGTCCCGCGGGTCCTTGACGAACGTCTTCGACATCGCCGACACGTGGACCAGACCGTCCTGGTGGACGCCGATGTCCACGAACGCCCCGAACGCGGCGACATTCGTGACGACGCCCTCCAGCACCATGCCGGGGGCCAGGTCGCCGATCTTCTCCACGCCCTCCTTGAACGTCGCCGTCCTGAAGGCGGGCCGCGGGTCGCGCCCCGGCTTCTCCAGCTCGCGCAGGATGTCCGTCACCGTCGGCAGACCGAAGGTCTCGTCCACGAAGTCGTCCGCCCGCAGCGACCGCAGCACACCGGTGTTGCCGATCAGGGAGGCGACCTCGCCGCCCGCCGTCTTCACCATCCGCCGCACCACCGGATACGCCTCCGGGTGCACGCTGGACGCGTCCAGCGGGTCGTCACCGCCCCGGATCCGCAGGAAGCCCGCGCACTGCTCGTACGCCTTCGGGCCGAGCCGCGCCACGTCCTTGAGCGCCTTGCGGGAACGGAAGGGACCGTTGGCGTCCCGGTGGGCCACGATGTTCTCGGCGAGACCCGCGCCGATGCCCGAGACACGCGAAAGCAGCGGCGCGGACGCCGTGTTGACGTCGACGCCGACACCGTTCACACAGTCCTCGACCACCGCGTCCAGCGAACGCGACAGCTTCACCTCGGACAGGTCGTGCTGGTACTGGCCGACCCCGATCGACTTGGGGTCGATCTTCACCAGCTCGGCGAGCGGGTCCTGCAGCCGCCGCGCGATCGACACGGCCCCGCGCAGCGACACGTCCAGGCCGGGCAGTTCCTGGGAGGCGAACGCGGACGCCGAGTACACCGAGGCCCCGGCCTCGGAGACCATGACCTTGGTCAGGCCCAGCTCCGGGTGCCTGGCGATGAGTTCACCGGCGAGCTTGTCGGTCTCGCGGGAGGCCGTGCCGTTGCCGATCGCGACCAGTTCGACCGCGTGCTCCTTCGCCAGCCGGGCCAGCTTCGCCAGCGCCTCGTCCCACTTGTTCGCCGGGACGTGCGGGTAAATGGTGTCGGTCGCGACGACCTTGCCGGTCGCGTCCACGACGGCGACCTTCACGCCGGTACGGAAGCCCGGGTCGAGCCCCAGGGTGGCGCGCGTGCCGGCGGGCGCGGCCAGCAGCAGGTCCCGCAGGTTCGCCGCGAAGACCCGCACCGCCTCGTCCTCGGCGGCCGTGCGCAGGCGCAGCCGCAGGTCGATGCCGAGGTGGACGAGGATGCGGGTCCGCCAGGCCCAGCGCACGGTGTCGGCGAGCCACGGGTCACCGGGCCGTCCCCGCTGCGCGATGCCGAAGCGGGCGGCGACGATCCCTTCGTACGACGAGGGGCCGTCCACCGGCTCCTCGGGCTCCAGGACGAGGTCGAGGATCTCCTCCTTCTCGCCGCGGAACATGGCGAGGACGCGGTGCGAGGGGAGTTCGGTGAACGCCTCGGCGAAGTCGAAGTAGTCGGCGAACTTGGCGCCGGCTTCCTCCTTGCCCTCGCGGACCCTGGCCGCGAGCCGGCCCCGCGTCCACATCCGCTCGCGCAGCTCACCGATCAGGTCGGCGTCCTCGGAGAAACGCTCCGTCAGGATGGCCCGCGCCCCCTCCAGTGCCGCGGCCGGATCGGCGACGCCCTTGTCCGCGTCGACGAACGCGGCGGCAGCCGCGAGCGGCTCCACGGACGGGTCGCCGAGCAGGCCGTCCGCCAGCGGTTCGAGGCCGGCCTCACGGGCGATCTGCGCCTTGGTGCGCCGCTTGGGCTTGAAGGGGAGGTAGACGTCCTCCAGCCGCGCCTTCGTGTCGGCGGCCCGGATCTGCGCCTCGACCTCGTCGGTGAGCTTGCCCTGTTCCCGGACGGACTCCAGAATCGCGGTCCGGCGCTCCTCCAGCTCCCGCAGATACCGCAGCCGCTCCTCGAGCGTGCGCAGCTGCGCGTCGTCGAGCATCTCGGTCGCTTCCTTGCGGTAGCGCGCGATGAACGGCACGGTCGACCCGCCGTCGAGCAGCTCGACGGCCGCCTTCACCTGCCGCTCGCGTACGCCGAGCTCCTCGGCGATCCTGCCTTCGATGGACGTGGTCACGGTTTCCCGACTCGCCTTCTCGTGCTGGCTGTGCTTGAGCCTGCATTGTGCCGGGTGCCGCCCTGCCGTGTCGCGCGCCGCAGCGGCGAAGAAGCAGGGCCTTCGGGGCTTTCGTTTGCTTTGTCCGCTCGCTCGACCGGGGCGGACCGGCCGGTGTATACCCGAGCCGCCCTGTACCGCGTGCATGCGCCCAGCGCTGCGCGCCGACCGAAAGCCGGATTGTCATGACATCGACGCCAGTCAACGAGGAGCCCTCCTCCGTGGAGGACTCCGGGCCCACGACGGAGCCGGCCGCGAAGCCCGACCGGACGGCGCTCGTCATCGCCGCGGTCCTGATCCTCGTGTGCGGCGGACTCGTCGGCTACGGCCTGCTCGGCTCGGACGACAAGCCCGCGGCCAAGCCCGTTCCCACCGCCGAGGTCACGTACGAGGTGCAGGGCAGGGGGACGGTCGAGATCTCGTACCAGGCCCGCAGTGAGGACGGGGCGGCGACGGTCGAGAAGGAGGTGGAACTGCCGTGGAAGAAGACGGTGCGGGTGCCGCTCGGCAAGGACCCGTCCGTCGGCATCGTGCTGGACGAGAAGGGCGGCGAGGCGAGCTGCACGCTGGCGATCCGCGGCGAACACGTCCAGCGGGCCACCGCCTTCGGCGAGTTCGGGCGCGCGACGTGCACGGGCGCGCTCCCGGCGCCCGAGCCGTCCCCCACGGACTGATCCGCCCGGCGGGAGCGGCCTTGAGGCCCGCAGCGGACTGAGGGCTGTCGTCCCGCCTCGCGGGGCGACAGCCCTCCTTTGAACGGTCCCCGCCGGCAACCGCCGCGGCCGGGCCGCGCACCCCGGCCGCGCGGGCGCAGCCGCAGGGGCGTCGGCCTGGCACGGCCGGTGCGGCGTCAGGCCGGCCGGCCCGTCGCCTCCGCGGGGAACGCACCCGCCGCGAAGGCCGTCAGCAGGAAGCCGCGGCCCAGTTCGGTCAGGCGCTCGACGGCCTGCGCGCCCAGGTGTTCGTACGGTGCGAGGTCCATGCGGTCCGTGTGCTCCTCGACCTCGTCGCGCAGCGCCGTGCCCGCTTGCGTCAACTCCCCCTCGGCGTCCAGCAGTCCGCGCTCCCGCAGACGGTCCTGCGCCGACTCCCAGTCCGCGCGGCTCCAGCCGCGCGTCGCGAGGATCCAGCGCGGCGCCATGCCCTTGCCGGTCGCCGTGTGGCTCACCAGCGCCTCCAGCGGATCGAGGCCCGCGAGCAGCAGGGCGGCCAGATGGGCGTCGCCGCGGTGCTCGCGCAGCAGGGTCGCCGCGTGCCAGTACGCGAGGTGCGGTTCGGAGGGCACCGGCTGGTCGGCGTGCGCGGCGTACAGCGGCCGGGCGTACCGGGTGCACGCCTCCGTGGCGCGCAGGGCCAGTTCCGCCGCCTCGGCCAGTTCCTTCGACGCGATGACATCCTCGCCGAGCAGCCGCCGCAGCGTCGTGTCGGCGGCGCGCAGCCGGGCCGCGAGCACTGTCTCGGGGGAGGCGGTGTCCCACACCGCGGGCAGATACCGGGCGATCAGCTCCGGATTGAAGTTGTAGAAGGTCGCCGCGACCGTGCCCGGCCCGACCGCACCCAGCGCCGCCGAACGCGCCGCGAAGTAGGCCGCGCGGGCATCGTCGATGCCGACGCCGGAGAGTTCCGTGCCCAGGTCGGGCGAGAAGTACACCGTGGAGTGCAGCGGGTTCAGCGCGTTGTGGCAGTGGCGTCCCGCGCGCGGGAGAAGAGAGGTCATGGCCAAAGGTTACCGACTGGTTGGTACGTCCGTACAGAGAAGCCGCGCAGCAGCCCGCCCATGGCAGGAAGGGTGGGACATTCGTCATTGCGGCCATCCCTGGCCCAGGCGAAGGATGGGGGCATGGCAGAGCGATCCGTCCTGGTCGTCCTCTTCGACGACGTGCAGAGCCTCGACGTGACCGGGCCGGTGGAGGTCTTCGCCGGTGCGGGCAGGGCGACCGGCGACCCGGCGGCGTACCCGATCCGAACGGCGACCCTGGACGGAGCCCCCGTCCGCACCTCCAGCGGCCTCACCCTGGTCCCCGACCTCGCCCTCACCGACGCCCCGCGCCCCCACACCCTCCTCGTCCCCGGCGGCCAGGGCACCCGCCGTCCCGACACACGGGTGATCGACTGGCTCCGTGAGCACGGCGCACGCGCCGAACGGCTCGTCTCCGTGTGCACGGGCGCCCTGCTGCTCGCCGAGGCGGGACTGCTCGACGGGCGGCGTGCCACCACCCACTGGGCCGCCTGCGACCACTTCGCCCGCGCCCACCCGGCGGTCGAGGTCGACCCCGACCCGATCTTCGTCCGCGACGGCCGGGTGTCCACCTCCGCCGGTGTCACGGCGGGCATCGACCTGGCCCTCGCGCTCGTGGAGGAGGACCTCGGGCGGGAGGTGGCGCTCACCGTGGCCCGCCACCTCGTCGTGTTCCTGCGCCGGCCGGGCGGCCAGGCGCAGTTCAGCGCCCAGCTCGCCGCCCAGACCGCGCGGCGCGACCCGCTGCGGGAGGTCCAGCACTGGGTGAGCGAGCACCCCTCGGCCGACTTGTCCGTGGAGGCGCTCGCGGGCCGGGCCCGTCTGTCACCGCGCCACTTCGCCCGCGCCTTCCGGGCCGAGACCGGCATGACCCCCGGCCGCTACGTGGAACGCGTGCGCCTCGAACACGCCCGGCGGCTCCTGGAGGACACCGGGGACGGAGTCGCGCTCGTCTCACGCGCCAGCGGCTACGGCACCCCCGAGGCCATGCGCCGGGCCTTCCTCAAGGCGTTCGGCGTCGCGCCCGCCGAGTACCGCCGCCGCTTCCGCGCCTCGGGAGCCCCCGCCGCCTGACCCGTCGCGCCCCCTGAACCCGCCGGGCCCGCGTACCACCGGGCCCGTGCACCGGGCCCGTGCACCACCGGGCCGCGTACCCGCGCGCCATCGACCCGCCCCGCCCACCGAAGGGACCTTTCATGCAGATCGCCGTCCTGCTCTTCGACCGCTTCACGGCCCTCGACGCCGTCGGCCCCTACGAAATGCTCTGCCGCCTCCCCGGCGCGGAGGTCGTCTTCGTCGCCGAGCGCCCCGGCCCTGTGGCGAACGACTGTGGGCAGCTGTCCCTCGTCGCGACGAAGAGCCTCGACGAGGTGCCCCGCCCGGACGTCGTCCTCGTACCCGGCGGGCCGGGCCAGAGCGACCAGATGGAGAACGAGGCCCTGCTCGACTGGCTGCGCACCGCCGACGCGACCTCCACGTGGACCACCTCCGTGTGCACGGGCTCGCTGCTGCTGGCCGCGGCCGGGCTGCTGAAGGGACGCGAGGCGACCTCGCACTGGCTCGCACTCGACGTGCTCAGGTCGTTCGGCGCCGAGCCCACCGGCCGCCGTGTCGTGACCGACGGCAAGTACCTCACCGCCGCCGGAGTGTCCTCGGGCATCGACATGGGCCTGACCCTGGTCGGCCGGCTGGCCGGTGACGAGCACGCGCAGGCCGTGCAGCTGCTGACCGAGTACGATCCCCAGCCGCCCTACGACGCGGGATCGCCTCAGAAGGCGCCCGCCCACCTCGTGGCGGAGTTCCGCACCAAGAGCCGGTTCATCCTCCGGTAGGACCCGGCGTCCAGCCGAAGAGCGGCGCCCTGCGCTCCAGGAAGGCGGCGACGCCCTCGGCGGTGTCGCCGCTCCCGCGCGCCTGCTCCGCCCAGTAAGCGTCCCGGTCGGTGCGGCCGGCGATGAACTCCTTGGCCGCGCACTGTGTCAGCTGCGAACGCGAGGCGAGGACGCGGGTGAACCCGGCCGCACGCCGGCCCAGTTCGCCCTCGGGCAGCACCTCGTCCACCAGCCCGGTGCGCAGCGCCCGGTCCGCGTCGATCAACTCCCCGGAGAACAACAGGTACTTGGCGGCAGCCGGACCCACCAGCGAGGCCAGCCTGCGGGTGGAGGCCGCGGGGTAGACGATGCCGAGCTTCGCGGGCGTCACACCGAACTGCGCGTCGTCCGCGGCGAACCGCAGGTCGCAGGCGGCGGCGAGCTGGCAGCCGCCGCCCACGCAGTACCCGCGCACCACGGCGAGCGTCGGCTTGGGGAAGGCCGCGAGCGCCTCCTCCGCGCGGACCGCGAGCGCCTGCGGGTCCTCGCCGGGCTCGCGCAGCGAGGAGATGTCCGCGCCCGCGCAGAAAGTCTTGCCCTCTCCGGTCAGCACCAGCGTCCGCACCACGGGGTCACCGGCCAGCCCGTCGAGCAGCTCGGGCAGGGCGCGCCACATCCCGGCGGTCATCGCGTTGCGCTTGGCGGGATTGCTGATCACGACCGTGGCGACACCGTCCTCGACGGTGTGCGTCAGCTGCGGCTGCGGGGACTCGGGCGGCTCCATGCGCCGGATGGTATCCGCCCGGGTCGGCGAGGCTTCCGGCGGGGAAAAGACTGCTGAAACGATCGGCCTGGCGAACCGCGCAGAAGGAGCCCCCAACCAGTCGCACAACTGACGCTGTCATACGCAAACGGTCAGAAGACACTAAAAGGCGATCACTTCTGTTCAGCTGCTCGGCCCTTACCGACTGACCTCCAACACTTATTACTCGATGGACTCGATGGTCAGTGGCAAACGAGCCGAGGGTGAAACTATGGAGAGCCGCGGGAGCGTGCCCGCCCGGCCGCTGTCGTACGAGGGGGTCTGGCGCTTCACCGCTCCGGCGGTCGACGTCTCCGTCCCGCAGGCCCGGCGCGCGGTGCGGGACCTGCTGGCACGTCAGGGGGCGCCGGTCGCCGACGAGGTGGTGCAGGGACTCCTGCTGATCGTCTCCGAGCTGGTCACCAACGCCGTACGGCACGCGGCCCTGCTGTCCCCCGAGCTCGCCGTCGAGGTCGCCATCGGCGCCCGGTGGGTCCGGGTGTCCGTCGAGGACAATCACCCCTACCGGCCCAAGGCGCTGGAGACCGACTCCGCGCAGACGGGCGGCCGGGGTCTGCTGCTCGTACGGGAGATCACCCGTGAGGCGGGCGGCCTGTGCGACGTCGAGCACACCGCGAGCGGCGGCAAGATCATCTGGGCCGAACTGCCGCTGGTCCCGGTGCTGAACGGTGAGGCGACGCCCATCTAGTCCGCAAGTGCGCCCGTCCGCAAGTCCGCGTCGGACGGGTGGTGCGGACCGCACCGGACCGCACCCGCCCCCGCCCACACGTCTCACCAGCCCCTCGACGGCCCCGTCAGTTCCCTGACCGCCGGGCGCGCGGCGTCCAGCACCGTCATGAACCACGCCGAGAACGTGGCCCGGCTGTGCAACTCCCTCAGCTCGTCGGGCGTCACGAACGCCGTCTCGCCGACCTCCTCGGGGTCCGGCCGGAGCGCGGACTGCACCATGCCGACGAAGAGGTGGTTGTACTCCTGCTCCACCAGCCCCGACGCCGGGTCGGGGTGGTTGTAGCGCACCGTGCCGGCCTCCGCGAGCAGTGACGGGGAGACGCCGAGCTCCTCGTACGTACGCCGGGCGGCGGCCGCGAACGGCGACTCCCCGGGGTAGGGGTGGCCGCAGCAGGTGTTCGACCAGACGCCGGGGGAGTGGTACTTGTTCAGCGCGCGGCGCTGGAGGAGCAGCCGGCCCTGCTCGTCGAAGAGGAACACCGAGAACGCGCGGTGCAGCCGGCCGGGCGCCTGATGGGCGGAGAGCTTCTCCGCGGTGCCGATGGTATTGCCCTGTTCGTCGACCAGTTCGAGCAGGATCGCTGGTGATGTGCCGTTCGACGAACTGTTCGCCGCAGTGGCTGGTGTGATCGGCATGACCATCCTTCGCATCGTTGCTCGGCCCCGGGAGTCTGCCCAGTCTGCCGCAAAAACGGTGCTTGTCCGCACTTCGGCGGCCTGGCATGTCCGCCCCGCCGCGCGGTGCGCACGGCGGGGCGGAGGACGGGTCAGACCCCGAAGGCCGAGGGATAGCGGATCTCACCGCGCGGGACCGCGGCCGACCCGTCCAGCACCATGGCCATCATGGCCTCGTCCGGCACGTCGAAACCTGGCCTGATCCCGTACCGGGCCGCCCGCTCGAAACCGAACCGCGGGTAGTACTCCGGATGCCCGAGCACCACCACCAGACTCTCACCACGCGCCCGCGCCGCGTCCAGCACGGCCCGCACCACCGCCTGCCCCGCGCCCCGGCGCCAATACCGGGGCGCGGTCGCCACCGGGGCCAGCGCCAGCGCGGGCGCGTCGCCCACGCGGCACCGCGTGAGCAGCGCGTACGCCGCGGGGGAGCCTCCCCCACGGCCTTCGCGGGAGGTACCCCCAGCGGCCTCGGCGATGTACGACAGTCCCGGCAGCCACGCCTCGCCGTCCTCGCGGAGCGCGTCCACCAGGGCGGCCTCGGCCGGCGTGGGGAAGGCGGCCGTGATCAGCTCGCGGACCGCGTCGGCGTCGGCCGCCGTCTCGGGGCGGGTGCGCCAGCGGGGATCGGCGGGACGCACCACATAGCCGGTGCAGCCGTACTCCGCGCCGTGCTCACGGCGCATGGCGATCTCCTCCCGGGTGGCGGCGAGGGCCTCGGCCATGCCCGGCGCCGAGGGATCCGCGGCGTCGGCCCGCGCGGCCAGCGGGCCGTAGTACTCGTCCCAGTCGCTCTCCGGCTGGCGGAGCACCGAGAGGATCGCGTATCCGGCGGCCGACGCCGCCGCGCAGTTCTCGGCGGTCGTCCGCAGCGGGTAGTGCCGGTCCCAGAAGGCGCGGGCGGCGGCCGAGGGCTCGGCCGTCCACTCGCACTCGGTCAGGACGAGACAGCCGCCCGGGGCGAGCAGCCGCCGCCACGCGGCGAGTGCGGTGTCGAAGCCGATGGAGTAGGCGGAGCTCTCCGCCCAGACGAGATCGAACGACCCGTCCGGGAAGGGGAGGTCGCCCATGTCGGCGCTGACGGTACGGATGACGTCACCGAGCCCGCGTGCGTCGGCGGACTGCCGCAGTTCCTCGAGGAACGGCCGGTGCAGGTCGACCGCGGTCACCCGCGCGCCGGCCTCGGCGGCCAGCAGCAGTGCGGAACGGCCGGGGCCGCAGCCCAGGTCGAGCACCCGCGGACACGCGGGCAGCGGTCCCGCGGCGGCGAGCAGCCGCAGCGAGGTGATGTCGGAACCGGGGCCCTGCCGCGGCAGACCGTGGTGCAGGGCGAAGAAGGCGTCGTGCGATGCGTTGTCGGACAACGGGGAAACCCTTGTGTGAAAGGGCTCCGGCCGACGGCACGACCGGGTCCGGTGGACGGACCGGGTCGGATCAGTGGTGGCCGGGAGCCCGGAAGCGGATGACGGACCGGGCGCTGCGCAGGGCAGCGTTCATCGCCGCAGTCATTCGATCTCAGCTCCTTCGAAGGGTCGGCCGGGACGTGATGGCCCGGGCCGAACCCTAACAACAACGCGCCCGCTCAGTGGCAGAGCTTCGCCTCGTGCTCCGCGTGCCCGACGGGCTCCAGCTGGAACGTGCAGTGCTCGACGTCGAAGTGGTCGCCGATGCAGCCCTGGAGTTCGTGGAGGAGCTTCTCGTACCCCACCGCGTCCAGGACGTCCTGGGTCACCACCACATGGGCGGAGAGCACGGGCATGCCCGAGGTGATCGTCCAGGCGTGCAGGTCGTGCACGTCCTCCACGCCCGGCAGCGCCAGCATGTGCGCCCGGACCTCGCCCATGTCGACGCCCTTGGGCGCCGCCTCCAGCAGCACGTTGAGCGTCTCCCGCAGCAGCCGCAGCGTGCGCGGGACGATCATGAGGCCGATGACGAGGGACGCGATCGGGTCGGCGTACTGCCAGCCCGTGCCCAGGATGATGCCGGCCGACACCAGCACGGTGACCGAGCCGAGCGCGTCGGCGAGCACCTCCAGGTAGGCGCCGCGGACGTTCAGGCTCTCCTTCTGGCCGCGTACCAGCAGGGAGAGCGAGACCATGTTGGCGATCAGGCCGACGAGCGCGAACGTGATGGTCAGGCCGCCGCGGGTCTCGGCCGGTGTGATGAAGCGCTCGACCGCCTCGAACAGCAGGTAGCCGCCGACGCCGAGCAGCAGCAGGCAGTTCGCGAGCGCGGCGAGGATCTCCGCCCGCGCGAGGCCGAAGGTGCGGTTCAGCCCGGCCGGGCGGTTGGCGAAGTGGATGGCGAGCAGGGCCATGGCCAGTCCGACGGCGTCCGTCGCCATGTGGGCGGCGTCCGCGATCAGGGCGAGCGAGCCGGACAGCACACCACCGACGATCTCCAGAACCATCACGCCCAGCGTGATGGACAGGGCGATGCGAAGCCGTCCCTTGTAAGCGGCGGCGGCGGTCCCCGTCGGCGGCGGCCCGCCGTGGTGATGCCCGTGGTCGTGCCCAGCCCCCATGAGGATGCCTCCAAGCCGGTGTCGGCGGTGTCGTCCAGGCCCTCAGTGAACTACTGGTGGGGGGTATGGTCAACACGGCACTGAACACCGTTGTCATGTGCCCTGACCTGCGGAAATGCCCGCAGGTCAGACGCCTGTGCGATCAGTCGGGCGCGGCGTCCGGGTGCCGCCGGAGCCAGCCCTCCCAGGCGGAATCGACCCTCTCCCGCACCCCGGGGGAGGCCGCCGAACCGGGCTCCTCGGTACTCGGATCGACCGAGGAGACCGCCTTCGCGGCGTCCCCCGGGCCGGCGCTCCTCCACGACGGGGAGGAAGGGCCCACCGGTGACTTCTGCCACCGGATCGGCGAGCTCGCGCACCGAGACCCCCCGCGCCGCGTCCGACGTCCACCGTCAGATCGCCGGCGGCGTCCGGTTCGGCCGGCCGCCGGGGCCACGTCATGACGGCCACCTCAGGCAGCGCCCTCCGAGACCCTCCCGCCGCGTTGCGGGCCGCCCTCCCCCTGCCCGGCGTCCGGCCGCGGTTTGTCCGGCGCGGCGGTGATCGACCATGATGATCCCGGCGGGCCTCCGAGGCGTGAACGGCCGATGAATTCCCGCTCCCCTTCATCCGATAGCCTCAGCCGACGTGCCGCCGCCCGGGGGACCGGGCCGAGCCGCTGTGCCAGTGCATCGTCAGCTCCAAGGAGTGAGTTCGTCTGTCGACCGCCATCCTCACCGGTCCGCCGGTCCCCGGATCGCCGCTCGAAGGCGATCTGCGGTCGCTGGGCTTCAGCGTGCACGTCGCCAATGGTCCCGAGCACACCGCCGCCCTCGTCGCGGACGTGCCGGCGGCCGAGCGCGTCGCCCTGGTCGACCCCCGCTTCGTCGGCCACGTCCACGCCCTGCGGCTGGCCCTGACCGACCCCCGCTTCCCGGCCGCCGCCGTCACCGGGGCGCTGACCGCCCAGCCGGCCGCCCGTGCCGCGCTGACCGCGGCCGTGCGCACGGCCACGGCGACCGTGCCCGCCGGGGCGGCCGCCGTCACCGGCGCCGGACTGGTGGACGACGTCGCCGGCGCACTCGAAGCCGCGGGCACCGCCGTGCACCGCCCGGAGCTCGGCTCCCTGGTCGCCGAGGTGCCCGCGGAGGCGGAGCACAGGCACCGGGCCCGCGCGGCGGTGGAGGCCGTCGACGACGAGGCCGTCCGCCTGCGCTCCGCCGTCAAGGCGCGCGACGGCTTCTTCACGACGTTCTGCGTCAGCCCGTACTCCCGCTACATCGCCCGCTGGTGCGCCCGCCGCGGACTGACCCCCAACCAGGTCACCACCGCCTCGCTGCTCACCGCGCTGATCGCCGCCGGATGCGCCGCGACCGGCACCCGCGCGGGCTTCGTCGCGGCAGGACTGCTGCTGCTCGTCTCCTTCGTCCTGGACTGCACCGACGGCCAGCTCGCCCGCTACTCGCTGCAGTACTCGACGATGGGCGCCTGGCTGGACGCCACCTTCGACCGCGCCAAGGAATACGCCTACTACGCCGGTCTCGCCCTCGGCGCCGCACGCGGCGGTGACGACGTATGGGCTCTCGCGCTCGGCGCGATGGTCCTGCAGACCTGCCGGCACGTCGTCGACTTCTCGTTCAACGAGGCCAACCACGACGCCACCGGGAACACGAGTCCCACGGCCGCCCTCTCCAACAGACTCGACAGCGTCGGCTGGACGGTGTGGGTGCGCCGGATGATAGTGCTGCCGATCGGCGAGCGCTGGGCCATGATCGCGGTGCTCACGGCAGTCACCACCCCCCGGATCGTCTTCTGGGCCCTGCTGGTCGGCTGCTCCCTCGCCGCCTGCTACACCACCGCCGGCCGCGTGCTGCGCTCCCTCACCCGGAGAGCTCATCGCACCGACCGCGCCGCCCGGGCGCTCGCGGACCTCGCCGACTCCGGCCCGGTGGCCCAGGCTGTGGCGCGGGCCACCGCGAAGGGCGTGCGCGGCCTCCCCTGGTTCACACCGCTCGCGGCCGCCGTCACCGGCGCCGCCGCGGTCGTGGCCACAGCGGCCTTCACCGGCTTCGGCTCCATGTGGACCGTCGCGGCGGCCGCCGCCTACGCGGTCACCTCGGGAATCGCGGTCGCGCGGCCCCTCAAGGGCGCACTCGACTGGCTGGTGCCGCCGGTGTTCCGCGCCGCCGAGTACGGCACCGTCCTCGTCATCGCCGCTCGCGCCGAGGTGAACGGGGCGCTGCCGGCAGCTTTCGGGCTGGTGGCGGCAGTCGCCTACCATCACTACGACACGGTGTACCGCATACGCGGCGGTACGGGTGCGCCCCCGCACTGGCTGGTGCGGGTGATCGGCGGGCACGAGGGGCGGGTCCTGGCGGTCGCGCTGGCCGCCTTCCTGCTGAACGGCACGGACTTCACCATCGCGCTGGCGGTCATCGCCGTGGCTGTCGCGCTCGTGGTGCTGGCCGAGAGCATCCGCTTCTGGGTGTCCTCGAGCGCACCCGCAGTACATGACGAAGGAGAACCCGCATGATCGGCCTCGTACTGGCAGCCGGTGCCGGACGGCGTCTTCGCCCCTACACCGACACGCTCCCGAAGGCCCTCGTGCCTGTGGACGGCGACACCACCGTCCTCGACCTCACCCTCGGCAACTTCGCCGAGATCGGCCTCACCGAGGCCGCGATCGTCGTCGGCTACCGCAAGGAGGCCGTCTACGAGCGCAAGGCGGCGCTGGAGGCGAAGTACGGTCTGAAGCTCACCCTCGTCGACAACGACAAGGCCGAGGAGTGGAACAACGCCTACTCCCTGTGGTGCGCCCGTGACGTCCTCGCCGAGGGCGTCATCCTCGCCAACGGCGACACCGTGCACCCCGTGTCGGTCGAGAAGACGCTGCTCGCCGCCCGCGGAAACGGCAAGCGGATCATCCTCGCCCTCGACACGGTGAAGAACCTCGCCGACGAGGAGATGAAGGTCGTCACCGCCGACGGCAAGGGCGTCCGGCGGATCACCAAGCTCATGGACCCGGCCGAGGCCACCGGCGAGTACATCGGTGTCACCCTCATCGAGCCCGACGCCGCCGCCGACCTCGCCGACGCGCTGAAGGCCACCTTCGAGCGGGACCCGGACCTCTACTACGAGGACGGCTACCAGGAGCTCGTCCATCGCGGTTTCACGATCGACGTGGCCCCGATCGGGGACGTCAGGTGGGTCGAGATCGACAACCACGACGACCTCGCGAAGGGCCGTGAGATCGCGTGCCTGTACTGACCCGGCTCATCCCGTCGCCGGTCGTCGTCGACATCCGCGCGGGAGCCCTGGACGACCTGGCCGCGCTCCTGGCGGACCAGCGCATCTCCGCGTCCGGCAAACTCGCCTTCGCCGTCAGCGGCGGCTCGGGGCAGGCGCTGCGCGAGCGTCTGGCCCCCGCGCTGCCGGGCGCCGACTGGTACGAGGTCTGCGACGGCACCATCGACTCCGCGGTCAAGCTCGCCGACGACATCAAGGGCAGCCGCTACGACGCGGTCGTCGGCCTCGGCGGCGGCAAGATCATCGACGTGGCGAAGTACGCCGCTGCCCGGGTCGGGCTTCCGCTCGCCGCCGTCGCGACCAACCTCGCGCACGACGGCCTGTGCTCGCCGATCTCCATCCTCGACAACGACAACGGCCGCGGCTCCTACGGCGTGCCCTCGCCGATCGCCATGGTCATCGACCTCGACGTGGTCCGCGACGCCCCCGTGCGCTTCGTCCGCTCCGGCATCGGCGACGCGATCTCCAACATCTCGGCGATCGCCGACTGGGAGCTGTCCCACCGCGTCAACGGCGAGCCGGTGGACGGCCTGGCCGCGGCCATGGCCCGCACCGCCGGTGAGTCCGTGCTGCGCCACCCCGGCGGCGTCGGCGACGACGAGTTCCTCACCGTCCTCGCCGAGGCCCTGGTGCTCTCCGGCATCGCCATGTCGATCAGCGGCGACTCGCGGCCGTCGTCGGGCGCCTGCCACGAGATCAGCCACGCCTTCGACCTCCTCTACCCCAAGCGGGCCGCCAGCCACGGCGAGCAGGTCGGCCTCGGAGCCGCGTTCGCGATGCACCTGCGCGGTGCGCGCGAGGACGCGGTCCTGTTCGCCGAGGCACTGCGCCGGCACGGGCTGCCGGTGCTGCCGGAGGAGATCGGGTTCTCCGCGGAGGAGTTCGTCCGCGCCGTGGAGTACGCACCGCAGACCCGCCCGGGACGGTTCACCGTCCTCGAGCACCTCGACCTCACCACCGATCAGATCAGGGACGCGTACGCCGACTATGCCAAGACCATCCGTAGCTGAACTGCGTCCGGTCGTTCACCCGGCGGGTGTCAAGGACCGGCGCAGCGGAGAGCACTGGGGCGGGCGCCTGTACATGCGGGAGATCTCGCTGCGCGTCACCCGCTGCCTGGTGAACACCCGGGTCACGCCGAACCAGCTGACCTACCTGATGACTCTCGCGGGCGTCCTCGCCGCTCCGGCCCTTCTGGTGCCGGGGATCTGGGGTGCCGTCCTCGGCGTGGTGGCGGTTCAGCTGTACCTGCTGCTCGACTGCGTCGACGGCGAGGTGGCCCGCTGGAAGAAGCAGTTCTCGCTGTCCGGCGTCTACCTGGACCGGGTCGGCGCCTACCTGTGCGACGCGGCGGTCCTGGTCGGCTTCGGCCTGCGCGCCGCGGACCTGTGGGGCAGCGGCCGGATCGACTGGCTGTGGGCCTTCCTCGGCACGCTCGCCGCGCTCGGCGCGATCCTGATCAAGGCGGAGACCGACCTGGTCGGCGTCGCCCGCCACCAGGGCGGCCTGCCCCCGGTCAAGGAGGCGGCGGCCGAGCCGCGCTCCTCCGGCATGGCGCTCGCCCGCCGGGCCGCCGCCGCGCTGAAGTTCCACCGGCTGGTCCTCGGCATCGAGGCGTCCCTGCTCATCCTGGTGCTGGCCGTCCTGGACCAGTTCCGGGGCGACCTGTTCTTCTCGCGCCTCGGCGTCGCCGTGCTGGCCGGCATCGCGCTGCTGCAGACCGTGCTGCACCTGGTCTCGATCCTGGCGTCGAGCAGGCTCAAATGACCGCTCCGCTCAAGCTGGGCGCGGTCGTCATCACCATGGGCAACCGCCCCGACGAACTGCGCGCGCTCCTCGACTCGGTCGCCAAGCAGCACGGCGACCGGATCGAGGTCGTCGTGGTCGGAAACGGCGCCCCCGTGCTCGACGTCCCGGACGGCGTGCGGACCGTGGACCTGCCTGAGAACCTGGGCATCCCGGGCGGGCGCAACGTGGGCATCGAGGCGTTCGGCCCGTCCGGCAGGGACGTCGACGTCCTGCTCTTCCTCGACGACGACGGCCTGCTGGCGGGCGCCGACACCGGCGAACTGGTGCGCCAGGCCTTCGACGCCGACCCCCGGCTCGGCATCATCAGCTTCCGCATCGCCGACCCCGAGACCGGGCTCACCCAGCGCCGCCACGTCCCGCGGCTGCGCGCCAGTGACCCGATGCGCTCCTCGCGCGTCACGACCTTCCTCGGCGGCGCCAACGCCGTGCGGACCGAGGTCATCGAGCAGGTCGGCGGGCTGCCCGACGAGTTCTTCTACGCCCACGAGGAGACCGACCTCGCCTGGCGCGCGCTCGACGCGGGCTGGGCCATCGACTACCGCGCGGACATCGTCCTGCTCCACCCCACGATGCCGCCCTCGCGGCACGCGGTCTACCACCGCATGGTGGCCCGTAACCGTGTGTGGGTGGCCCGCCGCAACCTGCCCGCGCCGCTCATCCCCGTCTACCTGGGCGTGTGGGTGCTGCTCACGCTGCTGCGCCGGCCCACGGTGCCCGCGCTGAAGGCGTGGTTCAGGGGCTTCGCGGAGGGATGGCGGACCCCCTGCGGACCGCGCCGTCCCATGAAGTGGCGTACTGTGTGGCGGCTCACCAAGCTGGGCCGACCTCCTGTCGTCTGACAAGCTCGGTTCTGAGAGCATCTGGGCCGAAGGACACACAGAGCCCCGATCAGCCCCGCATCGTGAACACGGAAGTTTCAACTTGTGAGTGACACAACCCATGACGGTGCCGTCGCGATGAGCCCTACGCCGTCGCCCGACGACGGCCTCTCGCCGGCGCAGCTCGCCGCCAAGTACGGACTGTCCGTCTCCGGTGCCCGTCCCGGCCTCGCCGAGTACGTCAGGCAGCTGTGGGGGCGGCGCCACTTCATCCTGGCGTTCTCGCAGGCCAAGCTCACGGCCCAGTACAGCCAGGCGAAGCTCGGCCAGCTGTGGCAGGTGGCGACCCCGCTGCTCAACGCGCTGGTCTACTTCCTGATCTTCGGTCTCATCCTGAAGGCCAGCCGCGGCATGCCGGTCGAGGTCTACGTGCCCTTCCTGGTGACCGGTGTGTTCGTGTTCACGTTCACCCAGAGCTCGGTGATGGCGGGCGTCCGCGCGATCTCGTCCAACCTGGGCCTGGTGCGGGCCCTGCACTTCCCACGCGCCTCGCTGCCCATCTCCTTCGCGCTCCAGCAGCTCCAGCAGCTGCTGTTCTCCATGCTCGTGCTGGTCGTCATCGTCGTGATCTTCGGCAGCTATCCCACCTGGTCGTGGCTCCTGGTGGTCCCGGCGCTGGCCCTGCAGTTCCTGTTCAACACCGGGCTGGCCATGATCATGGCGCGGCTCGGTGCGAAGACCCCGGACCTGGCCCAGCTCATGCCGTTCGTCATGCGGACCTGGCTGTACGCGTCGGGTGTGATGTTCTCCATCCCGGTCATGCTCGCCGACCGGCCGGCCTGGATCGCCGACGTCCTGATGTACAACCCGGCGGCGCTGTACATGGACCTCGTCCGGTTCGCACTGATCGACGGCTACGGTTCCGAGAACCTGCCCTCGCACGTGTGGGCGTCGGCCCTGGGCTGGGCCGTCGTGATCGGCTTCGCGGGCTTCGTGTACTTCTGGAAGGCTGAGGAGCGCTACGGCCGTGGCTGACGAAAAGAACGACATCAGGTCCGCCGCACGCGTGCCGACCGTCATCGCGGACGACGTGCACATCGTCTACCGCGTCAACGCGGGCGGCGGTGGCAGGGGGAGCGCCACCGCGGCCCTGAGCCGGATCCTGCGGCGCGACAAGGGCGAGTCCCGCGGGGTGCGCAAGGTGCACGCCGTACGCGGTGTGTCCTTCACCGCCTACCGCGGCGAGGCCATCGGCCTCATCGGCACCAACGGCTCCGGCAAGTCGACCCTCCTGCGGGCGATCGCCGGCCTGCTGCCCGCCGAGAGCGGCAAGGTGTACACCGACGGACAGCCCTCGCTGCTCGGCGTCAACGCGGCGCTGATGAACGACCTCACGGGCGAGCGGAACGTCATACTCGGCGGCCTGGCCATGGGCATGTCGCGTGAGGAGATCCGCGAGCGCTACCAGGGCATCGTCGACTTCTCGGGCATCAACGAGAAGGGCGACTTCATCACCCTGCCCATGCGCACGTACTCCTCCGGCATGGCGGCCAGGCTCCGTTTCTCCATCGCCGCCGCCAAGAACCACGACGTCCTGATGATCGACGAGGCCCTGGCCACCGGCGACCGCCGCTTCCAGATCCGCTCCGAGGAGCGCATCCGCGAGCTCCGCAAGGAGGCCGGCACGGTCTTCCTGGTCAGCCACAGCAACAAGTCGATCAGGGACACCTGCGACCGGGTCCTGTGGCTGGAGAAGGGCGAGCTGCTGATGGACGGCCCGACCGACGAGGTCATCAAGGCGTACGAGAAGGAGACCGGCAAGTAGCCGTCACCACGCCCCGGGCCCCCGCCGCAGGCCGAGCGGCGGGGGCCTCGTGCACGGGGTGGGTCCTGTCGCCGTGTCCCCCCTGATCCGCTCGGAACGCAAGGGCGAAGTCCTGTGCGTCCAGGGGAGGTTGGGGTGAATCGACGCGTCTGCCCCGGGGCGGGCGGTACCCCGGGACTGTGTCGCGCGTTGTACGACGTAAGCTGTAGCGGTGCGGAATCGCGGCAAGTGAGGGGATTTGTCCCTCACGTCTCGGGGGCGGGACGGTCACCGGAGGTGAGGACGGGCGGCGGCGTGTCCGAAATAGGATGTATTGGGTCGGCAGTGTAGAACGGGAGATGTGACGGCCATGACGGAATCTCTCCAGCTCCGCGACGCCTGTGCCGTCCCCGTACCGGGCAGTGCGCGGTGACGGCCGCCGGGGAGGCGCACGAGGCGTCCGCCCGCGCGACCCTCGACAAGGCCGCGGACGAGAACTTTCCGGTCGCACCCTTCTTCCTCCCGCGTGACTGGCGCGATGACCTCATGGCCGTCTACGGATTCGCCCGTCTCGTCGACGACATCGGTGACGGCGACCTCGCCCCCGGCGGCGCCGACGCCCGCAGCCTCGGTGTCGACCCCGCCGAGGCCGACGACCCGCTCGTCCTCCTGGACGCCTTCGAGGCCGACCTGCGCCGCGTCTTCGACGGCGAAACCCCGCGTCATCCGCTGTTGAGCGCCCTGCGGCCCACCGTCCGCCGCCACTCGCTCACCCCCGAGCCCTTCCTCGGCCTCGTCGCCGCCAACCGGCAGGATCAGCTCGTCCGCCGCTACGGGACCTGGGACGACCTGCTCGCCTACTGCGAGTTGTCGGCCACCACCGTCGGCCGGATGGTCCTCGCGGTCACCGGCACGTCGAGCCCCGAGCGCATCCGCCGTTCCGACGCCGTGTGCACCGCGCTGCAGATCGTCGAGCACCTCCAGGACGTCGCCGAGGACCTCGCCCGCGACCGCGTCTACCTGCCCGCCGAGGACCTCGCGCGCTTCGGCGTCACCGAGGAGGACCTCGCCGCCCCCACGGCGAACGCCTCGGTGCGGGCGCTGATCGCCTACGAGTGCGGGCGGGCCCGTGACCTCCTCGACGAGGGCACGGCGCTCGTCGGCAGCGTGCACGGCAGGCTGCGGCTGCTCCTCGCCGGATTCGTCGGCGGTGGGCGCGCCGCCCTCGCCGCGATCGCCACGGCCGGACATGATGTGCTGCCCGGACCGCCCAAAGCCGCGAAAGCACATGTGCTGCGCGAAACGGGAGCGGTCTTGCGAGAAGCGTGCAGGAAGGGATGAGCCGGACGATGGAGGGATCGCCCCAGACACCCGCGCCGGTGCAGGCCGCGTACCGCTACTGCGAGGTCGTGACCGGGCAGCAGGCCCGTAACTTCGCCTACGGCATCCGGCTGCTGCCGGCCGACAAGCGCAAGGCCATGTCGGCCCTGTACGCGTTCTCCCGGCGGATCGACGACATCGGTGACGGTGCGCTGACGCCCGAGGCCAAGTACGCCCGGCTGGAGGACACCCGGCAACTGCTCGACCGCGTCCGCAAGGGCGTCGTCGAGAACGACGACACCGACCCCGTCGCCGTCGCGCTCGCCGACGCGGCACAGCGCTTCCCCCTGCCGCTGGACGGGCTCGACGAGCTCATCGACGGCGTCCTCATGGACGTGCGGGGCAGGACGTACGAGACCTGGGACGACCTCAAGGTCTACTGCCGCTGTGTCGCGGGCGCGATCGGCCGGCTCTCGCTCGGCGTGTTCGGCACCCTGCCCGGCGCACGCGGCACCGAACGCGCCGCCGAGTACGCCGATACGCTCGGCCTCGCCCTTCAACTGACCAACATCCTCCGCGACGTTCGCGAGGACGCCGCCAACGGGCGCAGCTACCTGCCCGCCGACGACCTCGCGCGCTTCGGCTGCTCCGCGGGCTTCCACAGCACGACCCCGCCGCCGGGGGCCGACTTCGCGGGCCTGGTCCACTTCGAAGTGCGCCGCGCCCGTGCGCTGTTCGCCGAGGGCTACCGGCTGCTGCCCATGCTGGACCGCCGCAGCGGTGCCTGCGTCGCCGCCATGGCGGGCATCTACCGCCGCCTGCTCGACCGCATCGAGCGCGACCCCGGGGCGGTGCTGCGCGGCCGGGTCTCCCTGCCCGGCCACGAGAAGGCGTACGTGGCGCTCCGCGGCCTCTCGGGCGTCGACGCCCACCACATCGGCCGCCGCACACAGGGGGGCCGCGCGTGAGCACCCTCGCGGCCGCGGCCCCCCGAGGGCCGCTCGCCACTTTCGCCCGGCCCGGGCCGCACGCCGCCGCGGCCGCGGTCGTGAGGCAGCGGCCCACGTCACGGCCCCGCCGGGCCGTGCCAGGGCCTCACGCGCATCGTGCGCCCCTGGTGGCACCCGCGCCGGAGAGCATGTCCGTGACGCCTCGGAGGAGGGGGAGCCGATGACGGGCGACGACACCCCGGGTCGGCACGCCGTGGTCGTCGGCGGCGGTATCGCCGGAGTCACCGCCGCGCTGCAACTCGCCGAAGGCGGACTCGAGGTCACCCTCCTGGAGGGGCGGCCCCGCCTCGGCGGACTCGCCTTCTCCTTCCGCCGCGGCGACCTCACCGTCGACAACGGCCAGCACGTCTACCTGCGCTGCTGCACCGCCTACCGCTGGTTCCTCGAGCGCATCGACGCGGCCGCGCTCGCGCCCGTGCAGGACCGGCTGGACGTCCACGTGCTCGACGCGGCGGCACCCGGAGGACCGCGGCTCGGCCGGCTGCGGCGTACCGCCCTGCCCGTACCGCTGCACCTCGCGGGCGGGCTCGCCGCCTACCCGCACCTCTCGCTCGCCGAGCGCGTCGGCGTCGCCCGCGCCGCGATGGCGCTGGGCAGGCTCGACCCCGCCGACCCCGCGCTCGACGGCATCGACTTCGCCACCTGGCTCGGCCGGCACGGCCAGTCGCCGCGGGCCGTCGCCGCCCTGTGGGACCTCGTCGGCGTCGCGACGCTCAACGCCCGCGCGCCGCACGCCTCCATGGGCCTCGCCGCCATGGTCTTCAAGACCGGGCTGCTCTCCGAGCCCGGCGCCGCCGACATCGGCTGGGCGCGCGTACCCCTCGGCGAACTGCACGACACCCTGGCCCGCAAGGCGCTCGACGCGGCGGGTGTGCGCACCGAACTCTCCGCCCGCGTGCGGGGCATCACCCGTGCCGGAGGCGGGCGTTGGCGGGTGGCGGCCGGCGGCGAGACGCTGTACGCCGACGCCGTCGTCCTCGCCGTGGCGCAGCGCGAGGCCCACGCCCTGCTGCCGGAAGGGGCCCTGGACGACCCCGACCGGCTGCTGGACATCGGCACCGCCCCGATCCTCAACGTCCATGTCCTGTACGACCGCAAGGTGCTGCGCCGCCCGTTCTTCGCCGCACTCGGCACGCCCGTGCAGTGGGTCTTCGACCGCACCCACGCCTCCGGGTGCACCGAGGGCCAGTACCTGGCGCTGTCGCAGTCGGCGGCCAAGGACGAGATCGACGATCCCGTCGCCGTGCTGCGCGAGCGCTACCTGCCCGAAGTGGAACGGCTGTTGCCCGCCGCGCGCGGCGCACACGTCCGCGACTTCTTCGTCACCCGGGAGCGCACGGCGACGTTCGCGCCCGCCCCCGGCGTCGGCCGTCTGCGGCCGGGCGCGCGCACGCGTGCCCCCGGCCTGTACCTTGCTGGCGCGTGGACTGCCACCGGCTGGC
Organism: Streptomyces sp. NPDC049597; assembly: GCF_040675505.1. Lineage (NCBI taxonomy): Bacteria > Bacillati > Actinomycetota > Actinomycetes > Kitasatosporales > Streptomycetaceae > Streptomyces > Streptomyces sp. NPDC049597. The sequence continues at coordinate 105,689 of NZ_JBFAOY010000006.1, read as the reverse complement.
CCGCGACCATGGAGGGTGCCGTGCGCAGCGGGTTCAGTGCCGCCGGTGCTGCGCTCTCCGCGCTCGGCCGTCGCCATGAACATCCGCTCAAGGAGGCGGCGTGAGCACCAGTACTGGAAAAAGAGGAGTAAGCGTGCCGACAGTGCCCTCGGCGAACCCGGCTGAAGACACCGCACAGACCGCCCAGGCCGTGGAAGACACGGACATCGCCGCGCTGCTGGAGCGCGGACGCACCCTGTCCACCCCGGTGCTGCGCGCCGCCGTGAGCCGGCTCGCCCCGCCCATGGACACCGTGGCGGCCTACCACTTCGGCTGGATCGACGCCGAGGGCCGCCCCTCGGCCGGCGACGGCGGCAAGGCGGTGCGCCCCGCGCTCGCGCTGCTGTCGGCCGAGGCGGCCGGGGCCGCGCCCGAGGTCGGCATTCCCGGCGCGGTCGCGGTCGAGCTCGTGCACAACTTCTCGCTCCTGCACGACGACCTGATGGACGGCGACGAGCAGCGCAGGCACCGCGACACGGTGTGGAAGGTGCACGGCCCCGCGCAGGCCATCCTCGTCGGCGACGCCCTCTTTGCGCTGGCCAACGAACTCCTGCTGGAGATGGGCACGGTGGAGGCGGGCCGCGCCACCCGCCGCCTGACCACCGCGACGCGCAAGCTCATCGACGGCCAGGCCCAGGACATCTCCTACGAGCACCGCGAGCGGGTCACCGTCGAGGAGTGCCTGGAGATGGAGGGCAACAAGACCGGCGCACTGCTGGCCTGTGCCGTCTCCATCGGCGCGGTCCTCGGCGGCGCCGACGACCGTACCGCCGACACCCTGGAGGCGTACGGCTACCACCTCGGACTGGCGTTCCAGGCCGTCGACGACCTGCTGGGCATCTGGGGCGACCCCGTCGCCACCGGCAAGCAGACGTGGAGCGACCTGCGCCAGCGCAAGAAGTCCCTGCCGGTCGTCGCCGCGCTCGCCGCCGGCGGCCCGGCCTCCGAGCGCCTCGGCGAGCTGCTCGCGGCCGACGCCAAGAGCAACGACTTCGACAGCTTCTCCGAGGAGGAGTTCGCCGCCAGGGCCGCCCTGATCGAGGAGGCGGGCGGCCGCGAGTGGACCTCCCAGGAGGCCCGTCGCCAGCACGCCGTCGCGATCGAGGCGCTCGACGGCATCGACATGCCGGAACGGATCCGCGCGCAGCTCGTGGCGCTCGCGGACTTCGTCGTCGTACGGAAGAGATGATCACCATCACACGCAGCACGAGGCGGAGCAGCAGCCGCGCCATATGAATCGCGTCGCCGGCCGGTGACACCGAGCGTCACCGGCCGACGGAGACCCCAGCACAGCAGAGGACCACTGCAACGAAGGGGAAGCCATGACAGCGACGACCGACGGAGGCAACGGGCCCCTGCGGGCCTCGGCTGCCGCTGCCGGCAACACGACCGCCCCCGCCGCCGGCACGGCCACGACGGCCACGGGGCCGAAGGCCCCGGCGGACGTCCGCGAGGCCGCCGGGAAGGCGGTGGAACGGGCGGTCGACCATCTGCTCCGACGCCAGGACGCCCAGGGCTGGTGGAAGGGCGACCTCGAGACCAACGTGACGATGGACGCGGAGGATCTGCTGCTGCGGCAGTTCCTCGGCATCCAGGACGAGCGGACCACCGAGGCGTCCGCCCGCTTCGTGCGCGGGCGGCAGCGTGAGGACGGCACCTGGGCGACGTTCTACGGCGGCCCCGGTGAACTGTCCACCACCATCGAGGCGTACGTCGCCCTGCGGCTCGCCGGGGACCGGCCCGACGACCCGCACATGCTGCGCGCGGCGGCGTGGATCCGCTCGCGCGGCGGCATCGCCGCGAGCCGTGTCTTCACCCGGATCTGGCTCGCCCTGTTCGGCTGGTGGAAGTGGGAGGAGCTGCCCGAGCTCCCGCCGGAACTCATCTTCCTGCCGCCGTGGTTCCCGCTGAACATCTACGACTTCGGCCAGTGGGCACGCCAGACGATCGTCCCGCTCACCGTCGTGTCCGCCAAGCGGCCCGTGCGTCCGGCGCCTTTCCCGCTGGACGAGCTGCACACCGACCCGGACAACCCCAGCCCGCCCAAGGCGCTTGCCCCGGCCCGGACTTGGGACGGGTTCTTCCAGCGTGCCGACAAGGCGCTGCATCTGTACCACAAGGTCGCCCCCCGCCGTCTGCGCCGTACCGCGATGAACAGCGCGGCCCGCTGGATCATCGAGCGCCAGGAGAACGACGGCTGCTGGGGCGGCATCCAGCCCCCCGCCGTGTACTCCGTGATCGCGCTGTACCTGCTCGGCTACGACCTGGAACACCCGGTGATGCGGGCGGGCCTCGAGTCGCTGGACCGGTTCGCCGTCTGGTACGAGCAGGACGGGCTGCCCGTCCGCATGATCGAGGCGTGCCAGTCGCCGGTCTGGGACACCTGCCTCGCCACCATCGCGCTGGCCGACGCTGGCCTGCCCGCCGACCATCCGGCGCTGGTCAGGGCCGCCGACTGGATGCTCAGCGAGCAGGTCGTACGGCCCGGGGACTGGTCCGTGCGCAGGCCCGGACTGACGCCCGGCGGCTGGGCGTTCGAGTTCCACAACGACAACTACCCCGACATCGACGACACCGCCGAGGTCATCCTCGCCCTGCGCAGGGTCAGGCACCCCGATCCGGAGCGTCTGGACGCGGCCGTCCAGCGCGGCGCCCGCTGGAGCCTCGGCATGCAGTCGAGGAACGGCGCCTGGGGCGCGTTCGACGCCGACAACACCAGCGCGTTCCCCAACCGGCTGCCGTTCTGCGACTTCGGCGAGGTGATCGACCCGCCGTCGGCGGACGTCACCGCGCACGTCGTGGAGATGCTGGCGTACGAGGGCAAGGCCGGCCACCCGCGGACCCGCCGGGCGATCGAGTGGCTGCTCGCCGAACAGGAGCCGAACGGCGCCTGGTTCGGCCGCTGGGGCGTCAACTACCTCTACGGGACCGGTTCCGTGGTTCCCGCGCTCACCGCGGCCGGACTGCCCGTGTCCCACCCGGCCGTGCGCCGGGCGGTCGGCTGGCTGGAGTCGGTCCAGAACGACGACGGCGGCTGGGGCGAGGACCTGCGCTCCTACCGCGAGGAGAAGTGGATCGGGCACGGCCCCTCCACCGCCTCCCAGACGGCCTGGGCGCTGCTGGCGCTGATCGCGGCGGGTGAGCAGGACGGCAGGGCCGCCCGGCGGGGCGTCGCCTGGCTCGCCGGCGCCCAGCGCGCCGACGGCTCCTGGGACGAGCCGCAGTTCACCGGGACCGGCTTCCCCTGGGACTTCTCGATCAACTACCACCTGTACCGGCAGGTCTTCCCCCTCACCGCGCTGGGCCGCTTCGTGCACGGCGAACCCTCCGCCGCCCGCGCGCACTCCCGCAAGGGGGGCTGATGGCCCGACCCCCGGAGCCGGCCGGCTCCGCCGCACGGCTGCTGATCGCCTGCGCGCTCGGCATCGAGAAGGCCGCCCTGCGCAGCGGCGTCCGCGGCCTGGACACGGACGGCCGGCCCGGGGACGTCACGGTGCTGCGCACCGGGATGGGGCCGGTCAACGCGGAACGGGCCGTGCTGGCCGCCTGCGCGAGCGGGCCGCTGCGCGAGGCCGCCGTCGTCGCCTCCGGTTTCTGCGCGGGGCTCGCCCCGGGCATGCACCCCGGTGACCTGGTCGTCGCGGACGAGACCCGCGTCGACGAGGTCACCACCGCGTGCACGGCTGCCGGCCTGCTGCGCCGGGCGGTCGCCAGGGCCGTGCCGGGACGCACCGTGCACGGCGGTCTGCTGACCGGCGTCGACCATGTGGTGCGGGGAGGCGAGCGCGCCCGCCTGGAGGCCACCGGGGCGATCGCCGTCGACATGGAGTCCGCGGTCACGCTGAGCAGCGCGCTGCGCGCCGGCCCCCGCCCGGTTGCGGCCGTCCGGGTGGTCGTGGATGCTCCGGAGCACGAACTGGTCCGTATCAGCACGGTGCGCGGTGGAATATCGGCTTTCCGTGTTCTTCGTGCCGTCCTTCCCGCTTTTTACGAATGGCACCGTTCTTTGCTGCTCCCCAGGAGGTGAGCCAGATGGCCATGCCACTCCGCCAGACCATCAGGGTCGGGACCTATCTCTTCGAACAGAAGCTCCGCAGGCGTGAGAAGTTTCCCCTCATCGTCGAACTCGAACCACTGTTCGCCTGCAATCTCGCGTGCGAAGGATGCGGCAAGATCCAGCATCCCGCCGGCGTGCTCAAGCAGCGGATGCCGGTGGCGCAGGCGGTCGGAGCGGTGCTGGAGTCCGGGGCCCCGATGGTCTCCATCGCCGGCGGCGAGCCGCTGATGCATCCCCAGATCGGGGAGATCACCCGCCAGTTGGTGGCCCGGAAGAAGTACGTCTTTCTCTGCACGAACGCGATGCTGCTGCGCAAGAAGATCGACGACTTCGCACCGTCGCCGTTCTTCGCCTTCGCCGTGCACATCGACGGGCTGCGCGAGCGGCACGACGAGTCGGTCGCCAAGGAGGGGGTGTTCGACGAGGCGGTGGAGGCGATCAAGGAGGCCAAGCGCCGCGGCTTCCGTGTCACCACCAACTCGACCTTCTTCAACACCGACACCCCCCAGACCGTCATCGAGGTGCTGAACTACCTCAACGACGACCTCGAGATCGACGAGATGATGATCTCGCCCGCGTACGCCTACGAGAAGGCGCCCGACCAGGAGCACTTCCTCGGCGTCGAGCAGACCCGCGAACTGTTCAGGAAGGCGTTCGCCGGGGGCAACCGGCGGCGCTGGCGGCTCAACCACTCCCCGCTCTTCCTCGACTTCCTCGAAGGCAAGGCCGACTTCCCCTGCACGGCCTGGGCCATCCCCAACTACTCGCTCTTCGGCTGGCAGCGCCCCTGCTACCTGATGAGCGACGGCTACGTCCCCACCTACCGCGAACTCATCGAGGACACCGACTGGAGCAAGTACGGACGGGGCAAGGACCCGCGCTGCGCCAACTGCATGGCGCACTGCGGGTACGAACCGACCGCCGTGCTCGCCACCATGGGTTCGCTCAAGGAATCCCTGCGCGCCGCCCGCGAGACGATCAGCGCCGGCCGGTGATCCCGCGGCGGCAGCCCAGGACCGGCCCGCCGAGGGCCCAGGCAAGGAGAACTGAGTGATGAGCGAGGCATCCAAGGGCTTCGACCTGGCGACACTGCTGGCCCGGCGGGGGGCCGAACGCTACGAGCTGCACGCCCGTCACCTCAACCACCAGCTGCCGCGCGTGCTGCACACCATCGGCTTCGACAAGGTCTACGAGCGGGCCGAGGGCGCGTACTTCTGGGACGCCGACGGACACGACTACCTGGACATGCTCGCCGGGTTCGGCGTCATGGGCCTCGGGCGCCACCACCCGGTCGTACGAAAGGCCCTGCACGACGTGCTCGACGCCTCGCTGCCGGACCTCACCCGCTTCGACTGCGCTCCGCTGCCGGGTCTGCTCGCGGAGAAGCTGCTCGCCCACACCCCGCACCTGGACCGCGTGTACTTCGGCAACAGCGGGACGGAGGCGGTGGAGGCGGCGCTGAAGTTCGCCCGGTACGCCACGGGGCGGCCGCGCATGCTCCACTGCACACACTCCTTCCACGGTCTGACCACGGGCTCCCTCTCGGTCAACGGCGAGCCCGGATTCCGGCAGGGCTTCGAGCCGCTGCTGCCCGACTCGGCGATCGAGCCGGGTGATCTGGACGGCCTGGAGCGCGAGTTGCGGTGCGGTGACGTCGCGGGTCTGATCGTCGAGCCCATCCAGGGCAAGGGCGTGCTGCCGAGCCCGCCGGGATTCCTGCGGGCCGCGCAGGAGCTGCTGCACCGGCACAAGGCGCTGCTGATCGCCGACGAGGTGCAGACGGGCATCGGGCGCACCGGCGACTTCTACGCCTTCCAGTACGAGGCGGGCGTCGAGCCCGACATGATCTGCCTCGCCAAGGCCCTGTCCGGCGGCTACGTCCCCGTCGGGGCCACACTCGCCAAGGACTGGATCTTCAAGAAGGTCTACTCGTCCATGGACCGGGTGCTGGTGCACTCCGCCAGCTTCGGATCCAACGCCCAGGCGATGGCCGCGGGCCTGGCCGTCCTGTCGGTGCTGGAGGACGAGCACGTCGTGGCGAACGCCCGGGTGACGGGCGAGCTGCTGCGGGCGCGGCTCGCCGCGCTCGTGGACCGCTACGAGCTGCTGCGTGAGGTGCGCGGCCGCGGCATGATGATCGGGATCGAGTTCGGGCGCCCGGAGTCGATGCGGCTGCGCAGCCGGTGGGCCATGCTGCAGGCCGCCCGGAAGGGACTGTTCGCGCAGATGGTCGTCGTGCCGCTGCTGCAGCGGCACCGGATCCTCACCCAGGTGTCCGGCGACCACATGGAAGTGATCAAGCTGATCCCGCCGCTGATCATCGGCGAGCGCGAGGTGGACCGGTTCGTGGCGGCGTTCACGGCGGTCATGGACGACGCCCACAACGGCGGCGGGCTGGTGTGGGACTTCGGCAAGACGCTGGTCAGACAGGCCATGGTCAACCGCTGAGCACACCGCCGTCGCGGGCCTTTTGCCTATGAGGCAAGAAACTTGCCTCTGGGGCAAGAGCCTGGCGCAATGGACGCATGACCACTTCCGCCGCACCGACGGGCGAGGGGCTGCACCAGGTCGCGCCGCGGCTGCGCGATCTGCGCCGCCGCCGCGGGCTGACCCTCGAGGCCGCCGCCCAGCGCGCCGGCCTGTCCCCGGCCCACCTGTCCCGGCTCGAGACCGGCAACCGGCAGCCCTCGCTGCCCATGCTGCTCGCCCTCGCCAGAATCTACGGTACGACGGTCGCCGAGGTTCTCGGCGAGCTCCCGCCCGAGCGCGAGCCGGTCATCCGGGCCGGCCGCCGCGAACCGGCGACCGCCGACGGCTGGACGTACCACCAGGTCGGTGCCCCCGGCCGGGCCATGCAGGCCCTGCGGGTGGTCGTCCCGTACGGCACCCAGGGCGATCTGATCCGGGTGCACCCGGGCGAGGAGTGGCTGTATGTCCTCGCCGGGCGGCTGCGGCTCGGACTCGGCGACGCCGTCCACGAACTGACGCCCGGGGACAGCGCGCACTTCGACTCGCTCACGCCGCACCGCATCGCGGCCGCCACGCCGGAGGGCGCGGAGCTGCTTTTCATGCACACCCTGCTGCAGAGTCCCGATCCGCACCCGCACGCCTGACCCGGAGGTTGTGATGACGCCCACATGGGACCCCTTGGACAAGCCCCTGGCCGACGCGCCCGAGAACAGGCGCGAGGACCGTTTCCCGCGCGGCCTGGTCATCCGGCTGTTCGCCTACCTCGTGGCGGGGCACCTCGTTGCCGCGTTCCTCTACCTGCTGTTCCTCGTGGGCGGCCAGAACCAGTAGGCGGCGCCCGCCCGGGGCTCAGCCCTCCTCGACGAGCCGTTCGCGCAGCAGCTCACGCGTCTGCGCGGAGAGCCCGAGCCCCTTCGCGAGGTACTGCTCGGTGCCGCCCCATGTCTCCTCGATCGTCTCGAACGCGGCGGACAGATAGGCGGCGCGGGCGTCGAACAGCGGGCTCAGCAGGTCCATGACCTCCTCCGACATGGCCTCGGGGGAGTCGTCGCCGCGCTTGACCTTGTAGCGGCGGTGCGGGTCGTTGGACTTCAGGTAGTCCGCCTCGATCGCCTCGCGCTCCACGCCGACGGCGAGCAGGGTCACCGCGATCGACAGGCCGGCGCGGTCCTTGCCGGCCGCGCAGTGCATCAGCGCCGGGACGCTGTCCTCGGCCAGCGCGTGCAGGACGCGGCTGTGCTCGGCGGTCCGCTCCTTGACGATCATCCGGTACGAGGCGATCATCCGGGCGGCGCCCTTGCCGTCGGCGAGGATGGACTTCAGCTGGTCGAGGTTGCCGTCCCGGACCATCTTCCAGAACTCCGCGCCGTCGGCCGGGTCGCTCAGCGGGAGATTGACGTTGCGCACGCCCGGCAGCTCGACGTCCGGGCCTTCCAGCCTCTGGTCCGCCGCATTGCGGAAGTCGAAGATCGTGTGCAGCCCGAGGGACGCGAGGAAGGCGGCGTCGCTCTCGGTGGCGTGCGCGAGGTGTCCGCTGCGGTAGAGCCGGCCGTGCCGCACGCGCCCGCCGTCCACGGTCGGCAGTCCGCCCACGTCCCGGAAGTTTCGCACCCCGGCCAGCCGGGGCTCGGTCGACGGGGCCTGCGGCAGCTGCTGCGTCACGTGGACTCCTTCAGGTGACGGCCGTCGGCGCCGTTCGCCGACGATGGCGCGATCCGACGATACGGCACAGGTTCATGAGGCAACCATGTCGGTCGGGGCGCGTTCGGTGCCCGCGGGCGCGGCTGTGGGACCGCCGCCCCGGCACCGTTACGAGGGGCGGTGTCCGCCTCGCACCCGCGGCACGGCGTGACGGGCTCCGCGTGGAATTGCCGGCGCCGTGACCGAAACCGAGGAGCCGGCACCGGTCCGGTCGGATTCCGTTTGGGTGCGGGGGAACTGCCGTCATTCGCGGGGCGTATCCCTGGGAGCCGACGCGGCTGAATTCAGGATGACCGGAAACGGACGATGAGAGGGTTCCGCCGCAGGCCGTGCGGCAGCAGGGGACGAAGTCGGGCGTTGTGGACCGATCTTGACACCCAAGTGCACGCTTAGATGATTATTCGCGCCTTCTGTCCGAATTGAGGCTTTGCGGATAACGTGCCCCGCCTGCGGGTGAGATGGGCCGTGGCTCGTGAGCAGGATCATATTCGTGACGGAACGTGCCCGCTTTCCCCGTGTCAATTCCGTCGTCTGCAAGGGAATTGACCGCCTCTCGTCCACGGAGGGTGACGACCGGAGCGGCCCGGAAAACACGACGGTGAAAGTCGGGGGGAATTCGCGGCTTGTTCCGCCCGGTGGACTCGCCTACGGTCACGCTCAATCCGGACGGACCGCCTAATCCTGCCGCCGACCGGACTTCGAACCCACCCACGCGTGGCAGGAGCGGGGGACCCAGGTAGTACGCCGTATCCGAAGAATTCGGACGGCTCGGGGTTAATTCGTGCAACAAGTGCGAACGGGCACCTCCAGCCCGAACCCGACAGCTCACCTCGCAGGCGCCGGAGAGGAATGCGCCATGCCCGGAAAGGGTAAGCACCGCCGTCCCAAGTCCCACCCCCTCACCCGCGGCTTCGCCGTCGCCGGTGCGGGCAGCGCCGCCATAGCCCTGCCGCTGCTCGGCGCGACCGGCGCCAACGCCGCGACCCCCGCCGCCGCTCCCCAGAAGGTCGCCCCGGCCTCGGTCCCGGCGGCCGCTCCGGCCGCCGAGAAGAAGGCCCCGAAGACGTACACCGTCGTCGCCGGGGACTGCCTCGCCGAGATCGCCGACGAGCAGAACGTCCGCGGCGGCTGGAAGAAGCTCTACAACGACAACCGCCGCGCCATCGGTGCGGACCCGGCGCTGATCCACCCGGGTCTCGAACTGACCATCAACGCGAAGTCGAAGGCGAAGAACGACCCCGAGCCGCGCTCCGAGTCCACGCCCCGGTCCTCGCGCGACGCCTCGCGGACCGCCGCTCCCGCCGCTCCCGCGGCCGCTCCCGCCGCTGCCGAGGCCCCCGCCGAGAAGGCCGCCCCGGCGTCCTCCGGCTGGACCCTTCCGGTCGGCGGCGGTGTCTCCACGCCGTACCGCGCGTCCGGCGCCATGTGGTCCAGCGGGTACCACACCGGTGTCGACTTCATCGCCGGAAGCGGCACGAGCGTGAAGTCCGTCGGCCCGGGCACCGTCGTCTCGGCCGGCTGGAACGGCTCGTACGGCAACGAGGTCGTCATCCAGCACGGCGACGGCACCTACTCGCAGTACGCCCACCTCTCCTCCCTGTCCGTCTCCAGCGGTCAGAGCGTCTCGGGCGGCGACCAGATCGGTCTGTCCGGCTCCACCGGCAACTCCACCGGTCCGCACCTGCACTTCGAGATCCGCACCAGCCCGTCGTACGGCTCCGACATCGACCCGCTGGCCTACCTGCGCCAGCACGGCGTCTCCATCTGACGTACTCCGGTGGCCCGTTGGGCCGCCGACCGCGCATCCCTCGTTCCGTCCGGCGGCGGAGCGGGGGATTCCGCGTATTCCGGCTTGGTGGAAACTTGACCGGTGGCACAGATCACCTCGCGTCAACCCCTCCTTACGGTCGCGTAGGTCACATCCGTAAAGGAAAGATGTGCTCCCGTGGCAGACGATTCGAGAACAGAGAACAAGGGCGCATTCGGGTCGTACGCGGCGATCGGTGACAGCTTCACCGAGGGCGTGGGAGACCCCGGTCCCGACGGGACGTACGTCGGCTGGGCGGACCGGTTCGCGGTGCTGCTCGCCGACCTGACGCCGGAACACACCTTCCGGTACGCCAACCTCGCCGTACGCGGCCGCCTCCTCGACCAGATCGTCGACGAGCAGGTCCCGAGGGCCAAGGAACTCGCCCCAGACCTGGTGACGTTCTGCGCGGGAGGCAACGACATCATCCGGCCGGGCAGCGACCCGGACGACGTGGCCGAGCGGTTCGAGCGGGCGGTCGCCGACCTCAAGAGCTCGGTCGGCACGGTCATGGTGACCACCGGCTTCGACACCCGGGACGTGCCGGTCCTGCGCCATCTGCGCGGAAAGATCGCCACGTACACCGCGCACGTGCGGGCCATCGCCGACCGCCACGACTGCCCCGTCCTCGACCTGTGGTCGCTCAAGTCCGTTCAGGACCGGCGTGCCTGGGACGCTGACCGGCTGCACCTGTCGCCCGAGGGCCACACCCGCGTCGCCCTGCGCGCCGCCCAGGTGCTCGGTCTCGACGTACCCGCCGACCCGGACCAGCCCTGGCCGCCGCTCCCGCCGCGCGGTGCCTTCGAGGTGCGGCGCGACGACATCCACTGGGCGCGGGAGTACCTGGTGCCGTGGATCGGCCGGCGGCTGCGGGGCGAGAGCTCCGGCGACCACGTGGCGGCCAAGCGCCCGGACCTGCTGCCGCTCTGAGCGGAGCCGGCACAGCGCCCGGGGCCCGCGCCCCGGGCGCTCCGTCATGGTGCCGCGAGCCGCCGGTCCGACGGCGAGACATCCACCGGACCCGCCACGCCCCCGCCGAGGGAGCACAGCGTCCCCGGCTCCCGGCCCGTCTCCCGCGGACGCGGGCCGGGCCGACGACCGGCCCGGCTAGCGGGACGCCGTGAGCGCCTCGCGGTCCACCCCCAGCTCGCGGGCCAGCGCCTCGTCCGTCCACTGCAGCATCGCCGCACGGGTCAGCGACCCCGCGTACGACGTCATCTGCACGGCGAGCCCGTCGAGGAACGCCGTCAGACGCCAGGCCGCGGCCGCCGGGTTCTCGCACGTGAACTCCCCGGCCTGCGCGCCCTCCGCGATCACCTCGGTGAGCGCCGCCTTCCACTGCTGGTCGAGGGCGCGGGCGACCTCGCGCAGGGCCGGATCGCGCAGGGAGGCGGCCCAGGCGTCGATCCACAGCCGCCAGCCCTTGGCCTGGCCGGTCGGGGCGTACCAGCGCACGGCCGCCCGCAGCCGGCGCAGCGCGGAGGTGCGTCGCCCGAGGAGCTTGCGCAGATGGGCCAGGTCGGCGTCGGCGGCATGCGTGAACGCCGCGGCGACCAGCTGTTCCTTGGACGAGAAGTGGTAGAGCACCAGGGCGCTGGAGACGCCGAGGGAGGAGGCGACATCGGCGATCCGCACGGCCGCCACACCCCGCTGCTCGATCTGCTCGACAGCCGCGTTCAGCAGTTCCTCACGCCGCTCCGACACGTTCAACCGAATCCTCGCCACGGCGTCACCCTACACAGCCGATCTTGGACGGGACCCCCTTCCCGCCGACGCGGAAAGGGGACTCGGCGCTCACCGCTCAGGCCGTCGTTCCGGCGGCGGACCGTGCGGCGGCCGGGATCTCGCAGTGGTCCTTGAACCCCTGGCTCGTCAGGCCGAGCGCCGCGTTGATGCGCGAACGCAGGTTCTCCACCGCCACCATCGCCGTCAGCTCCACGAACGCCTCCTCGCCCAGCACCGCGAGCAGGCGTCCGGTCAGCTCGTCGGTCACCTCCGGCGGATTCGCGGTCATCGCCTCGGCGTACTCCATGACGTCCCGCTCCAGCGGGGAGTAGACGTCGCTGTCCCGCCACACGGGCACGTCCTGCAGCTTGCGCGCGTCCATCCCGCGCGTCCGGTTCTCCCAGTGGCCGAAGTCCATGCACCAGCTGCAGCCGATCGACGCCGCGGACGCCATCGTGGCCAGCGCCTTGAGGTCCGTGTCGAGCGCCTTCCACCGGGCGACCGACATCTCCAGCCGCAGGTCGGTGAACAGCACCCGCCGGTTGTGCCCCAGTGCCCGTACCGGGTCGAGCGCCTTGCCGTACCTGCGCCGCGTGTACCACTCGGTGAAGCGCAGGAACAGGGTGCGGCGCGGGGCGAGGGAGATACGGGCCATGACGTGCCTCCTGAGGTCGTCGTACAAGGCTCCGTACCCGTCGTACGGGCCTGCGTGGTGTGCTCTCACCGGTACGACGGACGGGCGTCGCCGGGATGTGACATCGCGTGGGCAGGGTTCGGCGCGGGGCCCGTGGGGAGGGTCACGGAACACCGGCGCCGGAGTGCGCGTTGCCCGTCATGACGGATCGGACGCAGCACAGGACACCCCGGCGTGACGTGCGTGCCCGCACATAATGAAGAGAGCCCCCGATCATCAGGAGGTGTCGTGACCGGCGCTGGTTCCCACCACTCGCTGAGAGCCCGGCTGCGTTCACTCAGGCCGGCCGCCTTCGGAGCCGACCCGGCCGGGGAGCGGATGGCGAGAATCCGCCGCTCCCCGAACTTCGCCGACGGCGTCTTCCACAACCCGGTGGGTGCGCGCACCAGGCCCTCCGGCGGTTCCATGGTCGAATTCGCCAAGATCTACTTCGAGAAGGAGGCGCGGGCCCGGCGGACCCCGGTCGGTCATGTGCCCGTGCACCCCACCACCGTCGCGGATCTCGCCCGCCCGCCCGCCTCCGGCCTGCGGCTGACCTGGATGGGCCACTCCAGTGTCCTGGCGGAGATCGACGGCCGCCGGGTCCTGTTCGACCCCGTCTGGGGCGAGCGCTGTTCCCCCTTCTCCTTCGTCGGCCCCAAGCGGCTGCACCCCGTGCCCGCGCCGCTCGCCGCTCTGGGCGCCGTCGACGTCGTGGTGATCTCCCACGACCACTACGACCACCTCGACCTGCCCACCATCAGGGCCCTCGCCGGTACGGGCACGGTGTTCGCGGTCCCGCTCGGGGTGGGCGCCCACCTGGAGCGCTGGGGCGTGGCTCCGGACCGGCTGCGCGAGCTCGACTGGAACGAGTCGGCCGAGGTCCACGGCATCCGGCTGACCGCCACACCGGCCCGCCACTTCTGCGGGCGCGGACTGCGCAACCAGCAGCACACCCTCTGGGCCTCCTGGGCGGTGGCGGGCCCCGAGCACCGGATCTACCACAGCGGCGACACGGGATACTTCCCCGGCTTCACGGACATCGGGGCGCAGCACGGGCCGTTCGACGCAACCATGATCCAGATCGGCGCCTACTCCGAGTACTGGCCCGACATCCACATGACACCCGCCGAGGGCACGCGGGCCCACCTGGACCTCCAGGGCGGTACGCCCTCGGGTGTGATGCTGCCGATCCACTGGGGCACCTTCAACCTGGCGCCGCATCCGTGGGCCGAGCCCGCCGAGGGCACCGTCACGGCCGCGGCCGGTGCCGGAGCAGCCGTCGCGCTGCCCCGCCCCGGCGAGCCCTTCGAGCCGACCGCGGAGAACGTGCCGTCCGCGCTGTGGTGGCGGGCGGTCGCGACCACTCCGGCCGGGGGCTGGACGGCAGCGACGGACGCCGCGACGGCCACGGCGACGGCCGTCACGGCCCCGCAGGCGCCGCCCGCGGCCGACAAGGACCCGGGCGGCACCCCGGAGGCCGCGCCCTCCCGCTGACCACGGGAAACGCGCCGAGCCGGCCCACGCCGCAACACCCGTCGGCCGCGTGCTCTTCGGCGGCCGGATCGGAACGGCCGGTTCCAGCCATGAGCGTCACTGTCGACCCCGTTGCCGCACCGCGGCAGCGGGGTCGACGCCTGTTTCGGGCTGATGTACGAACCCTCATACCAGAGCGGGACGAACGGCGGGGAAGTTTCCCAACTGCCCGCCGTACGCGTCCACTCCGCGACTACCGTGTGTGGCCGGTGATCCACGGTGGGCTCTTCCTCGTGTGCCCTCGGCCCGCCGCTCACCGACCTCGCCCAACCGCAGTACGCCGATTCCTGGGGCCCACGTACCAAGGACGCCGATGTCTCACCTACGCGCACCCGCCGCGCGGTCCGACCGCCGAGAGGGCGGACGTCACGGCCGGCCAGGCACCCGCACCCTGTCCTCGCCGGGCCGGTCGGGGACCGCCCCGCCGCCGCGGACCCGCATACGACACCAACTCCTGCGCACCGCGGTCCTGCCCACCGTAGTCGCCGCCCTCAGCGGCGCGGCAGCGGTGCTGTTCACCCTGCGTGTCACCTCCCCCGAGCCGACCCTCGGCCTGTGGGCCGTACTCCTCGGCACGGCCGCACTGGCCGCCGCGGCCGTGGCAGCGGCCGCCGCGGGCGCCGACCGCACGGCCACGTCCCTGCTCGACCGCGCCTCCGCACTGCGCCGCACCACCACGCGCGGACAGGCCGAACTGCACACCGTCGTCGAGGGACTGCGCCGCGGGGAAGGCCCCCCGCCCCGCCGAGACCCCGTCCCACCGGCCCCCGGCTCCGACGAATTCGATCTCCTCGCACAGGAGTTGGCCCGCTCCCACGAGGCCGCCGTCGCGGCGGTCGTCCAGGCGTCCCGGCTCTCCAGCAGCGTCGGCAACGAGCAGAAGGTCGAGGTCTTCGTCAACCTCGCCCGACGGCTCCAGTCCCTCGTCCACCGCGAGATCCAGCTGCTCGACGAGCTGGAGAACGAGGTCGAGGACCCCGAGCTGCTCAAGGGCCTGTTCCACGTCGACCACCTCGCGACCCGCATGCGCCGGCACGCCGAGAACCTCGCCGTCCTCGGCGGTGCCATCTCCCGCCGCCAGTGGTCGAACCCGGTCACCATGACCGAGGTGCTCCGCTCCGCGATCGCCGAGGTCGAGCAGTACCCGCGGGTCAAGCTGGTACCGCCGATCGACGGCACACTGCGCGGACACGCCGTCGCCGACGTGATCCACCTCCTCGCCGAACTCGTCGAGAACGCCACCCTGTTCTCCGCGCCGCACACCCAGGTCCTGCTGCGCGCCCAGCACGTCACGGCCGGGCTCGCCGTCGAGGTGGAGGACCGCGGCCTCGGCATGCCCCTCGGTGAACAGGACAAGATGAACGCCCTGCTCGCCGATCCCGACCAGGTCAACGTCGCGCATCTGCTGCAGGACGGGCGGATCGGCCTGTTCGTGGTCTCCGCGCTGGCCCGCCGGCACGGCATCGTCGTACGGCTGCAGTCCAACATCTACGGCGGGGTGCAGGCCGTCCTCGTCCTGCCGCAGTCACTGCTCGGCGCCGAAACGGGCGGACGCGCGCAGCACGAGGGCGAGCCGGCCTCCGCCGGGCCCCGTATCGCCGCAACCTCACCGCCCCAGCTGCCGCAGCCACCGGCGACTCCCCGGCCGCAGCCCGCCGGGACGGGCGCCCAGCCGCAGCCCGATCCGCATCCGCGGACAGGGCTCCCGTCCGAGCCGCACCCCCATGCACGGACACAGCCGCAGCCGCTTCCCGCCCAGCGCGAGCCGGTCCGGGTCTCGGACCGGCTCGAACCCCTCCCCGTACGCGGCGAGCACGGCGAGCGGCCCCAACCGGCCGCCGCCCGGCCCGACCACGGCCACCACACCCCGCCTCACCGGGAACCGGCCCCGGACCCCCGTCAGACCGAGGTGGACCCGCTGCGCCCCCACGCGGTGCGCGACACCATGGGCCGCCCCCAACTCCCCAAACGCCGCAGTCAGGAGCACCTGGTCCCGCAACTGCGCGACGCCCCCGCGCCGCGCAGGGACGACGACCAGGCCCTCCACGACCCGGGACTGATGGCCGCCTTCCAGCGCGGCATCGGACTCGCCGCGTCGCAGCCGCCGACCGCCTCCGCACGATCCCACCCGCACCCCCGGGACACCACCACCAAGGAGTAGATGCACCATGGCGAGCGATGTGCCGTCCGGCCACGTCTCGGACCTCGACTGGCTGCTCAGCGGCCTCGTACAGCGAGTGCCGTACACCCGCAACGCTGTACTGCTCTCCTCCGACGGCCTCGTCAAGTCCGTGCACGGCCTGGACAACGACAGCGCGGACCACATGGCCGCCCTCGCCTCCGGCCTCTACTCACTGGGCCGCAGCGCCGGCGCCCGCTTCGGCGACGGCGGCGAGGTGCGCCAGGTGGTCGTGGAACTCGACTCCACCCTGCTGTTCGTCTCCACGGCCGGCTCCGGCACCTGTCTGGCCGTGCTCGCCGGACGCGAGGCCGACGCCGCCGTGCTCGGGTACGAGATGGCGATGCTGGTCAAGAGCGTACGACCGTACCTGGTCACGCCGGCCAGAGCGGCCGCGGGGGCGCCGAGCGCTGCGGGGCAGTGACATGCCCGTGCCCAAGGAGGGGCCGCTGCTGGACGACGCGGCCGGCCGGCTGATCCGTCCGTACACGGTCAGCGGCGGCCGCACCCGTCCGACGACGGCGCTGGACCTGCTCAGCCTGGTGATGGCCACCGGATCGGCGCCGCGGGAACACCTCGGCCCCGAACACACCATGGCGCTCGGACTGTGCCACGGGCCGACGTCGGTCGCCGAGATCTCCGCGCACCTGAGACTGCCGGCCGTTGTCACCAAGGTGCTCGTGTCCGACCTCGTGGACTGCGGCGCCGTCACCGCGCGGATGCCGCGCGGCCATGACACACCCACGGACCGATCCCTCCTGGAGGCGGTGCTCGATGGCCTACGACGACGGCTCTGAAGCCGCCGACCTGTTTCCGACCGCGCTCAAGGTCCTGGTCGCGGGCGGTTTCGGAGTGGGCAAGACGACGTTCGTCGGAGCGGTCAGCGAGATCGACCCGCTCAGCACGGAGGAGCTGCTCACCCAGGTCAGCGCCGCGAAGGACAGCCTGGACGGCATAGAGGCCAAAAGGACGACCACGGTCGCCATGGACTTCGGCCGGATCACCCTGGACGCCCGCCATGTGCTCTACCTCTTCGGCACACCCGGCCAGGAGCGCTTCTGGTTCATGTGGGACGAGCTCTCCGAGGGCGCGCTCGGAGCGGTCGTCCTCGCGGACACCCGCCGCCTGGAGGAGTCCTTCTGCGCGGTGGACTTCTTCGAGCGGCGCGGCATCGGGTTCGTCGTCGCCGTCAACGAGTTCGACGGCGCGTACCGCTACGAGCCCGATGAGGTGCGGGCGGCGATCGACCTCAGGCCGGAGGTGCCGGTCGTGCTGTGCGACGCGCGGGTCTCCGGCTCCGGCATCGCGACCCTGGTCACCCTCGTCCAGCATCTGCTCACCACCACTGCCCACTCCGCCCCGGCACCGAGCCATGGAGCACCGACATGACGTACGACCCCACCGGCCACCTGCTGCTCACCCCGGTCGACCGCGAGGCACCCGCCCGGGTGCGGCGTCTGCGCCAGCTCGGGTTCGGGGAACGGCCCGACCCCGCCTTCGACGACTTCGCCCACAAGCTCGCGGAGGTGACCGGCGCGCCGTACTCCATGGTCAACTTCATCGACGAGAACCGGCAGTTCTTCGCCGGGCTGCACACTCCGGGCGGCACGCACGGCGGCACCGACCTGAGCGCGGCCGCGACGGGTGGCGAGGTCAGCCGGTACATGGCACGCGACCACGGCTACTGCCCACATGTGGTCGTACGGCGCAAGGCGCTCGTCCTGGAGGACGTCTGCGACTACCCGCGTTTCGCGGGCAATCCGGTCGTCGACGAGATCGGCATCCGCTCCTATCTGGGCGCGCCGCTGATCGACCGCACGGGGATCGCCCTGGGCACCATCTGCGTGGTGGCCACCGAGCCGCGTCCATGGGGCAGGGCGGGGCTCAAGACGATCAAGTCGCTGGCGGCGGAGCTGATCGAGCAGATCCACCGACGGGAGGACGGGAGCATCTGAGGCGCGCTGCGCGGGTGCCCGGGGGCGTGCCGCCCCACGAGCCGTCCTGACGCGGTGTCGCCCGCGCACGCCTCAGCCGGTGGGCGCCATCCGTACGGCGTCCGACAGCCGCTGGGACCACTGGCCCTTCGCGGTGCCGAGCGCGACCTCGGCCAGCCGCAGCAGCTGGACGTCGGAGGTGCCGGCGGGAGCGAACATGTGCAGCGCGTCCCGCATGTAGCGCTCGATGGGCCGGTCCGTGAACAGTCCGGCGGCGGCGTGGATCTCCATGGCGTTGCGGGCGGAGTCGATCGCCGACTCCACGTTCACCAGCTTGGCGTTCATCAGCTCGGCGTCGCAGGGCGCGCCCGCGTCGAGCAGGTGGACCGCGTGGTAGGCGGCGAGCCGTGAGGTCATCAGCCGCGACTGCATCGTGCCCAGCTTCAGCCTGACGGACGGCAGTTCGTGCAGCGGTTTGCCGTAGCGGCGGCGCTGCTCGCAGAAGCGCGTGGTCTCCTCCAGGATCGCCTGGTGGATGCCCAGGGACACGGCGGTGAGGTTGGCGCGCCCGTACAGCACGCTGGAGGAGTACGCGACGGACAGTCCGTCGCCCTCCTCACCGAGGCGGTTCACGGCGGGGACACGGCAGTTGTCGAAGAACAGCTCGCCGAAGCTGAAGCCGTGCAGTCCCATCGCCGGCTTCTGCTCGCCGATGCGGAACCCCGGCCGGCCGGACTCGACGAGGAAGGCGGTCAGCCCGTGTGAGCCGGGGCCGGTGCGCACCACGACACCGTGCAGATCACCGACATGGCTGTTGCCCACATAGACTTTTCGGCCATTGAGAACGTAGTCGTCGCCGTCGCGCACGGCGGTCGCGCTCATGCCGAGCACGTGTCCGCCGGACTCCGGCTCGGTGACGGCGATGGTCGGCAGGCATTCGCCGGCGGCTATCGCCGGAAGCCAGGTCTTCTTCTGCGCGGCGTCGCCGAAATGGACAATCTTGGCGACGCCGAGCTGCGACGCCTGCACCATGGCGCCCATCGCCCCGCTGACCCGGGACAGCTCCTCGATGATGATGGTCTTGGCGAGGTGGCCGAGGGCCATTCCGCCGAAGTCGGCACTGATCGTGACACCGAGCCACCCCTGCCGGGCGATCAGCCGAGAGAGGTCCCTGTCGGCCGCGCGGGTCGCCTCCATGGCCGGAATGCGCGGGCGCACCTCCCGCTCGGCGAAGTCCCTCACCTGAGCACGCAGCCGGTGATGCAGCCGACTGGCGAAGTAACCGTCCATCGCGAGCTCCCCTCCGCATGACGCCTGTTCGCGCAGTTGTGCGAGCAGGTGGTGCGTCGGCGGTGGCCCCCGTCCCGAACAGGCCGACCACTTCAGCCTGTTGACCCTTCCCGGCCGGAACAAGACCGACGCCAACTTTGGCCGAAATTCAGAGCATTGACGTTTGATTGGGCATATGAGCCGGGTGGTACAGCCTGCTCCGTCGCCGCTGGGGACCATTCCCCCTGGATCTTTTCCTGCCACATGCCAACGGCAAGAAGTGCGCAGGCCTGCGGTGGAACCGCCGCTGGGGACACCTCGGATGGGCACAGGAGTGCCATCGAGGAACATCCGTGGGGTCGATGCGGCGCCCGCCAAGGCCGAAAACCGACCTCGTCCGGGCTGATCGCGACCCTGGAGGACCTCACATCGGCTCGATGGCGTTCTTCCGCAGGTGCCCGTAGACCACCGACGTGCGTACGTCCGCGAGCTCCGGTCGCTCGGTCAGCTTGTCCAGGACCACCGAATTCAGATGGTCGGTGTCGCGCACCGCCACATGGAGGAGGAAGTCGTCGGCGCCCGTGAGCACGAAGACCGCGATCACCTCGGGCATCCGCGCCACGAAGGCCTGGAACTGCTCGATGACCGCACGCGTCGGCGGCCGTACCCGCACGGCGATGATCGCCTGCAGTCCCCGGCCGAGCGAGGGGAGATCCACCTCGGCGTGGAATCCGAGCAGCACCCCGCGCTCGCGGAGGGAGCGCACCCGCTCCAGGCAGGTGGAGGGTGCGATGCCCAACTCCTGTGCCAGGTCCCGGTTGGTGCGCCGACCATCCTGCTGGAGAAGCCGCAGCAACGCCGAATCAAGTTCATCCATATTCCGTTGCACTCCCGGGGTTCCGAATGATATTCGGTAAGCATGTCATGTAGCCGCACTGATTGCTAGTCTGCGCGCGATTGTTCCGTTCATGATTCGCTTCTTCACTGTGCGGTCCGGGCGGAGTCGAGGAGTGCGGACGGGAAGGGCATCAGGGGTGGACGAGCCAAAGACCAGGGTCTTGGCGATCTGTTCCGTCGTGGCGGCAGCGCTGTTCTGGAGCAGCTCGTACGCGGTGACCAAGGAGGTGCTGGCGGACGTCGGGCCGCTGACCATCGGGGCCATCCGTTTCACGATCGCCGCCGTGCTGCTCGGGATCATGGTGCGCTTGCGCCGCAAGCCGGTCGCCCGGCCGGACGCCCGCCGACGGCGGATGATCCACCTGAGCGGCCTGCTCGGCATCACGGTCTACTTCGTCCTGGAGAACATCGGCGTCGAGTTGTCGACTGCCTCCGACGCCTCCCTGATCGTGGCCTCATATCCGCTGATGACCATGCTCCTGGAGCTGGTGGTGTTCCGGACCAGGATGCCGCTGCTCAGGGTCGGCGGCGTGCTGCTCGCCACGGGGGGAGCGTTCCTGGTCGTGCGCAACGGGGCGGAAGTCGGAGGCAGCGCACGCTGGTTCGGCGATGTCCTCCTGCTGCTGGGCGGGCTGGTGTGGGCCGGGTACAACGTGCTGGGCAAGTACGCGGGCCGTGGGCAGGACGCGGTGAACCTCACCTACCACCAGACCGTGGCGGGCGCCGCCGGCTTCCTGCTCGCCTCGCTCCTGGAGATCGGGGACTGGCGCCGGCCGGACGCCACGGCCTCGGCGCTGCTCGCCTATCTGGCCGTGGCCTGTTCCGTCGGCGGCTTCCTCCTCTACAACTACGGTCTGCGCCGGATGACCTCGAGCGTCGCGGTCAACATCCTCAACCTGGTACCGGTGTTCGGTGTGCTCGGTGCCGTGGTCATCAACGGAGAGACAGTCCGGCTCGCGCAGGTCTTCGGCGGCGTGGTCATCATCGCCGGTGTGGCACTCGGGCTGGTCGAGCGCCGAACGGCCGTAGGGAAAGCCGCAGTTCCCGATCCGGCCCCGGTCGGCGAGCGCGCCTGAAGGCGGCCGCACGTCGACTGCTCCGGCACCCGGGCCCGGAACCTCACGGGCGCGGCCGGTCCAGGAAACGTGCGGTCACCGGAGGCCGTGGCCCGTCACTCCGCGGGGCCGCCGGGCTGATCCGCCGCGACCGGGCCGCCGCGGTCCCAGCCCGGGCTGTGCACCGTCAGGCGCAGGTCGTCCGGCAAGACCTCGGCACCGCAGTGGCGGCAGCTGTGGACCATGTCCAGTTCCTCGCCGCAGGAGTGGGTGAAGACGGCGGGCGGCTCGTCCACGAGCCAGCGGTCGCCCCAGTCGCGCAGCGCCGTCAGCACGATCAGCAGGTCGCGGCCCGCTTCGGTGAGGTGGTACTCGAACCGGGGCGGGTGCTCGCTGTACCGGCGGCGGGTGACGACACCCACCGCCTCCAGGTGACGCAGGCGTGCGGTCAGGACATCGCGCGGGGCGCCGGTGTTGCGGGCGATCACACCGAAACGGTGGTTGCCGAAGCTGATCTCCCGGACCGCCAGCAGCGCCCACTTCTCTCCGACCGCCTGGAGCGACACGGCGATCGAGCAGGGCCTGCCGCGCGGGTCCATGGTGAGCGCGGCGGCCGGTCCGTCCCCGGGCGTCGGTGCCTTCATGGTCCCAGGTTGCCACATCCAACTCAGTCCTCCGGTCCGGCGCCCGCCCCCAGCGGCGGCCGCGGCTGGGGGCGGGCCGCAGTCCCCGGTGCCGCAGCCGAGCGCGTCGGTCGGCCGGGGCACAATCGCGGTATGGACGAGCAGCGCAGTGCCGGGCCCCGCCGTGACCGCGACGCCGAGGGCCGCGCCCGCAGCGCCCGGCCCCGCGACGGTCTCGGGCGCCCCCTCCCGTACGGCGCTCCCGGGGTGGAACGACAGCCCGAGGGCGTGCGGCGCACCGGCCCCGAGACGGTGGCCGAGGCACAACGGCTGCTGGACGCGGGTATGCCGTTCCACGCCCACGAGGTCTTCGAGGACGCCTGGAAGTCGGGCCCCAGTGCCGAACGGGAGCTGTGGCGTGGGCTTGCCCAACTGGCGGTCGGCCTCACGCACGCCGCCCGCGGCAACACCACGGGCGGCGCCCGCCTGCTGCTGCGCGGAGCGGAGCGGATCACGCCGTACCGGGGACCGTACGGGATCGACGTTCCGGGCCTGGCTCGGTGGGCCCGGGAACTGGCGGACGGCCTCACGGCCCCGGTGGACCCGGCGGCCGAGGCCCCGAAACTGACAGGTGGTCCGGCACGGCGAGTATCGGGCCCCGGGACGTGACGTACGGGGCCGGGACGTGGCGTACACAGCAAGGCACGTGACGTACGCGGTCCGGCATGTGGGCGTACGCAGCCCCGGCACGTGACGCGTCCGGTTTGGGCGCGTGAGGTAGTGCGGGCCGGGAGGCGACGGGTCCGGTTTGGGCGCGTGACGTACGAGCGCCGGGACGCGACGAGTCCGGTTGCGCGCGCCCGGGCCGGCGGCAGGAACCTGCCCCCAGGCGCGCCGCCCGGCGCGCGGTGGTGCGTCCGCCCGCATGAATTGACCCGCGCGGCGGCCGTGCGGGGGGCGTCGACCCGGGCGGGACTCCCTCTCGGCCACGGCCAGGACCCAGAGCCCTAGCGGCGCCCGCGGAGCAGGCGCAGCAGCACCGACGCATGGCTGACGTCCGGGTCCTTGGCCGCCGTGAGCAGGGTCAGCGGTCCGCTGGCCGCCAGGGCCCTGAGCCGTTCCAGAGCCTCGGCCGCCCCCGGCTCGGCGAGTTCGTCCTCGTAGCGCCTGCAGAACTCCTCGTACGTCCCCTCCGGGCCGTGGTACCAGCGGCGCAGTTCCGTCGACGGTGTGAGCGCCTTGGGCCATTCGTCGACGCGCGCCTCGGTCTTGGCCAGTCCGCGGGGCCAGAGCCGGTCGACGAGCACGCGCACGCCGTCGTCCGGGTCGGGCGTCTCGTAGACCCGGCGGACCTTCACCCTGTCGGAACGTCGCTGCATTCCCCCAGGGTCGCCGCCCGGCCGCCCGGGAGGCAGCGGAACGCGGCCGTACGGTCTACGCCGGTGCGAGGCCGCGCGGAACAGCGCCGCCTCGACGAAGTCGGCGCGTCCTGGCGTGCGACAGCCGTCCCGGCGCCACAGCCCGCCCGGCGCTCCTCGCCTCAGGCGGGCTCCCCGGCGTGTGTGTCCGGCAGCCGCAGCAGGCACAGCAGGCTCACCGCACAGACCCCGACGAGGTACGCCGCCACCGCCCAGGGCACGCCGTCGCCCGTCGTCTGCGAGAGCCTGCTGTTGATCAGGGGCGTGAGCGCTCCACCGAGCACCGCCCCCAGGTTGTACGAGACCGCCGTCCCCGACGTGCGCAGGCCCGGTGCGAACAGCTCAGGGATGTACGCGCCCTGCACGCCGAGCATGGTGATCAGGGCGAGGAGCATCACCGTCGTGCAGGCCCACAGGGTCGGCAGGCCACCGGTTCCCAGCAGCGCCAGATACGGCACGGTGGTGACGCCCATGGCCAGGCAGCCGACGACGCTCAGGGTGCGCCTGCCGTAGCGGTCGCCGAGCGCGGCGGCGACAGGCGTGGCGGCGGCCATCACGGTCATCGCCGCCATCAGGCACAGCAGCGTCCCGGTGGCGGTGAAGCCCGGGCGGCCCACGAGGTGGGACATCGCCCAGGTGGTGGCCGTGTAGTGCACCGCGTACGTGCACATGACCGCGCCGGCCACGAGCAGGACGCGTGCCCGGTGCCGCCGCAGGACGGTCCGCAGCGGGGAGCGGGCGAGGGCGTCGTCGCGGGCGAGCCCCTGGAAGACCGGCGTCTCGACGATCCTGGACCGCAGCAGGAAGCCGGTCAGGGTGAGGAGCCCCGCGCACCAGAACGGCACGCGCCAGCCCCACGCCAGGAACTGCCCCTCGGGGAGGGCCGCCGAAAGCGCGAGGACGCAGCCGTTGGCGAGCAGGAAGCCGATCGCCGGGCCGGTCTGGGGGTACGAGGCCCACAGTCCGCGGCGGTCGGCCGGCGCGTGCTCGCCGGCGATCAGGACCGCCCCGGTCCACTCGCCGCCGATCCCGAGACCCTGGACGAAGCGGAGGACGACGAGGCAGACGGGCGCGGCGACGCCCAGCTCCCGGTAACCCGGCAGCAGTCCGACGGCGAACGTGGCGAGGCCCGTGACCAGCACCGTGGACTGCAGGACGACGCGCCGGCCCAGCCGGTCGCCGATGTGGCCGAAGAGGACCGAGCCGAGCGGGCGCGCCACGAAGCCGGTGGCGAAGGTCCCGAACGCGGCCAGCGTCGCCGTCGCCGGGGCGAAGCCGGGGAAGAAGACGGGGCCGAACACGATCGCGGCGGCGGTGGCGTAGAGCGCGAAGTCGTAGAACTCGATGACCGTGCCGACGAGTGCCGCGCCCGTGACCCGGTTGACGGATGCCGGTCTTCGTACCGGGCGCTCGGTCGGCTGCCGGATGCTCAAACGTCCTCCTCGGCCGTCCACAGCCGCGCACGCTCCTCGAGCTCGACGGCGGCCTGCACCCTGCGCTGCCGGTACGGGGCCAGCTCGCGCCGCATTCCGGCGACCGCGCGCGTGACACGGGCGGAGCGCACCCCGTCCATCAGCTGCAACGCCTGTTCCCATGTGGCGCACGCCTGTTCCACCAGGCCCTGGCGGCACTGCATCGTCCCGGTGTGCGCGACGCTGAGCGCGGTGATGCGCCGGTGCTCGCTGCCGGAGCGTTTCCCCACGGACCGGCTGAAGTGGTGTTCGGCGACGTCGTAGGAGCCGAGGTGCTCGGCTGCCTTGGCCGTGTGGTTGCCCACGCAGGCGCTCGCCGATCCCCACAGCGCCGCCCAGAACGGCATCTCCCTCTCGTCCGCGCCCCCCACGAGCCGGGCCGCGCGCGCCGCCTCCGCGACGGCCTCCCGGCCCCGGCCGGCCATGGCGAGCGCGCGGGCTCGGGTGGCGACGTACAGGGACTCGGTCGCCGGGTCCGTACGGCCCCGCGCGCGCCGCAGCGCTTCGTCGACGAGGTCGAGCGAGTGCTCCGGGCGGCCCACCTCCATGCCGTGGTGGGCGAGGACGCGCAGGACGAACGCGCCGTGAAGGTCGTCCTCCGCCTCGTGGGTGAGGGCGTACGCCTGGAGGTAGTAGCGCTGGGCGAGTCCCTGTTCACCGGCGTCGTACGCCTTCCAGCCGGCCAGGTAGGCCACGCACGCCCCGGCCGACAGCATCTGCCGCTTGAGTTCCCCGGTCCGGAAGCGGGCGCGGCACAGCGCGGCGACGTCGCTTCTGAGGTACTGCACCAGCGCCGTGCGTCCGTGCTGTCCGCCGAAGCGCTCGTCAACGGCGGTGAACAGCCGGGTCATCTCCCGCACGGCCGCCACCTCCGCCTCTCCGGCGGTGCCGGTGCCGTGCCCTGCGGCTTCCGGCGCCGTGCGGGGTGCGCCCGCTGCCAGGGGGAGGGCAGCGGCGGCGACGCTGTAGGGGACGGTGCGGGACCAGGCGGTGCGGTCGATGTCCGCCGCGGCGAGGGCGTCGAGGACCTCCAGCGGGTCGCGCTGGTCGCCGGGCCGCGGAAGGGGGTCGTCGTCGGCCTCGGGGGAGGTCACCAGGCCGAGCTGGACCGGTGACACGGGCAGCGGCAGCCGCCGCGACAGGGCCTCGGCGATGAGCTGGGCGGTGGCGCGTCCCGGCCGGGTGCCCGCGATCCAGTGGGCGACGGCGGAGGAGTTCGTGCGTGCGGGGATGCCGTTCTCGGCGGCGAGGGCGCGGATCTGGCGGGCGAGGTCGGCGTAGCTGTAGCCGGACTCGCGCACGGCGCGTGCCAGTCGCTCGTTCCTGGGGCGCACACAGCACTCCGTTCTGCTCGGGGTCCGGGTTTAAGCGGTCTAAGCGACCCTGCCGCCGACGGACGCTATCCAGGCGGTGGGCGATCCCGTTGATTCCTCGTCAGAAGACCGCACGCATGGGTGAGGAGCCCGCCAAGTGCCCGCACGCTCGCACGGTTTCCGGGAGGATGAGCCGGATGCGCGCACGGTCGTGGAGCGCGAGCTGGAGTTCGAACTCGTGCTCGGCGCCCGGGCGGCCGCGCCCACGCCGCTGGCGGTACCGAGCCGGCTGGTCTACCGCGTCAGTGATCCGTACGCCGTGCACATCTCCTTCCACATCGACACGCCCGCCCCCGTCAGCTGGACGTTCGGGCGGGACCTGCTCATCGACGGGGTGTACCGGCCGAGCGGCGAGGGGGACGTGCGGATCTGGCCCGCCACCGTCCACGAGGAGCGCAGCGCGATCTGCCTCTGGCTGTCCGCGCCGGACGGGAACGCCGTGCTGCGGGCTCCCGCCATGGCGCTGACGTCCTGGCTGGAGCGGACGATGCGGCTGGTGCCGCCGGGCGACGAGCGGCTGGTCGTCCCGGCAACCCCCTGAACCACCGTGATCGCGGCATTACGTCCACAGGTGAATATTTCGCTCACTTGTCCAAGGACGGCTGCCGTCGGCCGTCCGCGCGGGCATCATTCAGTCCCTGCTCCTTGGTCCTGACGCCTGACTAGCTGCGAACGTCCGGTGAACGGCAGCATGGGAGAGAGGGCGACGCCTGTCCGCGTACGGAGGCGGTACAAACTTTGACAAGGCAAGACTTTGCGTTCTGCGGGGCCGAGCTGGCAGCTGTCTACGTGCTGGCCGAGGAGGACGACGGCCTGCGCCTGGCCGAGGTCGCCGGGGACCGCGGCGGAACGCACGGGCTGCCGGCGCACGTCCCGCTGACCGGCCGCTCCCCGGCGGCGGACGCCTTGCGCACGGGCCGGCCGCTGTGGCTCGGGCCCTCGGACGTCGCCGCGTACGGGGCGGGCGGGGAGGCTCCCCTCCTCCACCTGGGATCGGGCCCCTCTCCGGCCCCGCTGTCTCTGGGGGCCCTGCCGCTCGGCCGCGGCGCCACGGAGCTCGGGTGCCTCGTGGTCGCCGGGGACGTCGGCGGCGGCTTCGACGCCGACAGCCGCACACTGCTGGAGCTCTACGCCGACCAGGTCGCTGCCGGGCTCGAATCGGCCGCGGCCCGCTCCTCCGGCCGCACCCCGCAGCAGCGCTCGCACGGCCCCTCCCTGATGCCGCCGCAGGGCGGCGCGTTCACGCTGACGCTGAGCACGGGCGCGATGGACGCGGATCCCCAGATGCTGGGGCTGCTCGGCATGGCGCCCGAGAGGTTCGACGGCCGGGCGGAGACATTGCTGGCCTGCGCGGTGCCGGACGACGTGCCGGCGCTGATGGACATCGTGGAGCCGGGCCGACTGGCCGAGGCGGGGGGCCAGTTGGCGTTCCGCGTCCGGCGCCCGGGTGGCGAGCTGCGCTGGCTGGGGCTGCGGTGCCGGCTGCGGTTCGGGGCCGACGGAACACCCGAGCGCATACTCGGCGTGGTGGCCGACGCCGCCTACCTGCGGCCCACGGCCGACGAGGTGGCCGTCGTGCAGGAGCTGTCCGCGAAGCTGGCGGGAGCCACGACGGTACGGGAGGTCAGCCGGCTCGTGGTCTCGGCGCTGAGCGGCCCGCTGCGCGCTGACCGGATCGCCGTGGCGGAGCTGCAGGGCGACCGGCTCTTCGTCACCGTCCTCGACCCGCCGGACCACCACGCCTGGCCGCAGGTGTGGCAGTCCGAATGGCGCTCCGAGTGGCCGGACGCGTCGTGCCACGCCCTGCCCACCCTGCAGAACGCGCTGCGCGACGGGCATGTGAGCCTGTGGACGTCCGGCACCGGTCTGGAGCCCGGTCTGGCCGGGATCGGTCCGGGCGGTCTGGCGGTGCTGCCGCTCCCCGCGGACGGGCGCATGGTCGGGGTCTGCCTGGTGGGGTGGGACGCGCCGCACCGGTTCGGCCCGGAGGAGCGGTCGCTGCTGACCGCGGTCGCGGGCCTGGTGGGCCAGGCCCTGACCCGGGCGCACGCCCTGGACGCGGGTCACGAGCTCGCGACGACGCTCCAGCGCAGTCTGCTGCCGCGGAAGCTCCCGGCACTGGCCGGCGGGGTCGCCGTCGCCCGCTACCTCCCCGCCACGGTCGGCCTCGAGGTGGGTGGCGACTGGTACGACGTGATCCCGCTGAGCGACGAGCACGTGGCCCTGGTCATCGGCGACGTCCAGGGCCACAGCGCCGGCGCCGCGACGATCATGGGCCAGATGCGCACGGCCGTGCGCGCGTACGCGGTGGAGGGACATCCGCCCGACGTGGTGCTGGCCCGTGCCAATCGGCTGCTCGTGGGCATGGAGACGGACCTGTTCGCCACCTGCCTCTACGCGGACCTGGACATGGAGGAGGGCATCGCCCGGTTCGCTCGGGCGGGGCACCTGCCGCCCGTGCTGCGCCACCCCGACGGGACGACCCAGGAGCTCGCGGTCGAGGGAGGGCCGCCGCTCGGGGTGCTGGCGGACTCCGAATTCCCCATGACCGAGGCGGGATTGGCCCCGGGGACGCTGGTGACGATGCTGACGGACGGACTCGTCGAGTCGGCGCATCTCGCACTCGAGGACGGCATGCTGCGGTTGCGCGAGGTCCTCGCGGACGCCGACCTCGCCGACACGGGGCGGGTCGCGGACCGGCTGCTCGGCAGTGCCGACGGCCGCGACGACGATGTTGCCGTGCTGTTGCTGCGCTACGACGGCACCCGCGCCCGGCCCCGGCGGACCCACTGGACGGTGTGGCGACTGCCGGACGCGGTGATGCACGCACGCCGCTTCACGGCACGGACGCTGAGGTCGTGGGGTGTGCGGGACGAGGTGGACGTGGCGCTGCTGGTGGTGTCCGAGCTGGTCACCAACGCGATCGCGCACACCAGGGGCGAGGTGCGGCTCAGTCTGACGCTCTCGGCGGAGCGGCTGCGCATCGGGGTGAACGACGCGTCGCCGCGCAGTCCGGTCAAGCCGGCCAACGTCGACTGGGAGGCCACCGGCGGCCGCGGCCTGCTCATCGTCGAGGCGATCTCGGCGGCCTGGGGCTCCGTACCGCTCAGCGGCGGCAAGCAGGTCTGGGCGGACATCGCGGTGACGCCGGCCGACGTCTGAGGGCGGCACGCGGGGACAGAAGGCGCCCGGCCCGGCGAACTCGAGGCCGATGTACTCCAACCCGCCGCGGGTGTGGGCCCGCATCGCCGACCTCGTCTCACGCGCCGACGTGGGCTCCTGACGAGGGCGAGCGGGGGCCGGGTGCGTGGCACCGGCTCTTCTGAGTCACTGTCAGGGCGGTGCGGTCACGGCGGAGAAACCGCCCACCGGTGGGCGCGGGGATGACGAACAGGAGGGAGGTGAGGCCCGCCGCCCAAGATCACGCCCGGCCCTTGACGGTGTGCGCCCACACGGAGCAGCATGGGACATATGCGTACGAAATAAGTATAAATCGCCCGCGTGGGACGTATAGGCATGGAGGTCCCTGCTCATGGACCGCGCTGGTGGACACCGATACTCCTGTACGCCGTCCTCGGCCTCGTGGCGATGCTGTTGCCCTGGCGCCCACTGTGACGCGGTGGTGGAACGGACTGTTCCAGCCCAAGCCGAAGGGTGCTGACGCCCTCATCGAACTCCTCGCCGTCTCCTGGTGGTTGGCGTTCGGCAGCGGGCCGGACTTCCTGCCCAACGGCGGCGAACCGTCGAAGGCCGAGGCGCAGTTCACGTGCGCCGTCCGGCTGGACCGGCCAACGGGCCAGCCCTGTCACGAGCTTGTCCTGCTGTAGGGAGGGCTCCTCACGGCATCGGTCCAGGACTCCGGCCTCCTGGACAGCCGGCCCGACCGTCCGGACGCGATCCGTACGCCGGACACGCACGGTTCCTCCCTGCTCTCGACGACTCGAAGCCGCCACGGCACACGACATGAACAGAGCAAGGTTTGGCAGGACGAGGAGAATGCCATGGCCATCGAGAAACTGGCGCCGCCGCTCGCCGCGGCGTACGAGCGCTACCTGGAGGAGGGACGCAGGCGCGGCCCGCTGCGGAGGCCGGCGAGGATCATGGGGCTCGTCTCCGTCGAACAGTCCGCCAAGCCGGTGCGCGTCGTCGTCTCGCTGGAGTGCGACCCCGACGTGCGGCCGGCGGGGGAGTGGGGCGACGAGGCGGAGGTCAACGAGGGTGGCCGCCGGATCCGGACGGCGATCGTGCCGCTCGACGCCGTCGAGCGGCTGTCCGAACAGCCCGGCGTACGCCGTGTGGTGCCTGCCTCGCAACTGCGCCCGTCCCTCGATCTCGCGCAGGGAAAGGCCGGCGTGCCGGCGTTCCGCAACCGTACCGGGCGCACCGGCGCCGACGTCCTCGTCGGCGTGGTGGACACGGGTGTCGACTCGGCGCATCCCGAGTTCGCCGGGCGCATCGAACGAGTCTGGGACCAGACGCTGAGCGGCGGCAGCGGCGTGCCCGAGGGCCGCTACGGCGCGGAGTTCACCGGCGCCGAGCTGGGCGCGGGTTCGCTGTCCCGCGACACGGACGGACACGGCACGCACGTCGCGGGGATCGCGGCGGGCACCGAAGGCGTCGCCCCGCAGGCACGGATCGTCGCGGTGAAGACCGACTTCCAGGACGCGCACATCATCGACGGCATCCAGTACGTCTTCCGGCTGGCGAACGAGCTGCACCTGCCGGCGGTGGTGAACCTCAGCCTCGGCGGCCACTTCGACCCGCACGACGGAACGGACGTGATGTCCCTGGCCATCGAGGAGGAGTCCGGGCCCGGCCGCATCGTCTGCTGCGCCGCGGGCAACGAGGGCGACGACGACATCCACGCACGCATGAGGGTCGCGAACGGCGGCCGCCGTTCCGTCCCCTGCCACCCCGGCAGGATCGACGGCGTCCCCTCCCTCTTCTGGCTGAACGGCTGGTACCCCGGCGGGGATCGGCTGGACGTCGCCATGGTGTCACCTGCGGGCGACAGCACCCCGTTCCAGCCGGTCACGACCCTGGGATCGCCGGTGCACACCTTCGAACTGGCCGGCGGCACCGTGCAGATCGTCACGCCCGGCGCCGACCCGGCCAACGGAGACCACAACTTCTTCGTGGCCGTGGAACCGGCCGTGCCTGCCTCGGCCCTCTCCTCGGCCGCCTGGCGGCTGGTGCTGCGCGGCGCGAACGTGACCGGCGAGCACTGCACGGCCGACGTGTGGATCCTCGGCCGGGCGGAGGCGACCCCCCAGCCGCAGTTCAGCGGCCCGTCCGTGCACGACGCGCTCAAGGTGGGCTCCCCGGGCGCGGCCACGTCGGCGATCACCGTCGCGGCCTCCACGACCCGCACGGAATGGCAGGACATCGACGGCATCACCCGTCACGCGACCTGGCTGGAGCCGAACGACATCGCGAGCTTCAGCAGTGAGGGCCCGCGCCGCGACGAGGCGCACAAGCCGGACGTCACCGCACCGGGCGCGATGATCGTGTCCGCCCTGTCGCGGGACGCCGTGGAGCTGCGCAGAGCCTTCATGATCGACAACCGTCATGTCGCGTTCCAGGGAACGAGCATGGCGTGCCCGTTCATCGCCGGTGTCGTCGCGCTGCTGCTCCAGGGCGATCCCGGCGCGGACCCGGCGAAGGTCCTCTCCGCCCTGACCGCCGCCGCGGCGATCCCCGGCGGGACTCCGGGCGCGTTCGACCCCAAGTGGGGTCACGGACTGGTCGACGCGAGCCGCCTCTGAGTCGTTCGCAGCCACTCCGGGACACCCCTCTGTGACAATCGAGGACGTGGACTACGGAAAGCTCGACGTCTCGCTCGCAGCCGCCGTGGACACCGCGAGCGGTGATCCGGACGCCCGGAACCTCCTGGTGACCGTTCACCTGCACGCGGTGCCCACGGCGGCGCAGCGGGGAGTCCTGCGCGACGCGGGCGTCGAGGTCCCAGCCCCGGACCGCACGGTGGCGACCGGCACGGTCTCCCGCCGAGGCGTCGAGACCCTCTCCCACGAACCGTGGGTGCGGTCCCTGGCCCTGTCGTCGACGCGTCGCCCTCTGACCGGGCCGTGACCGCGACCGGCCCGCCGCTGGTCAGTGCCCCGCGACGCCGTCAGGCCCTGACGCCGGGGCGCCCGCCGTCAGGGCGCCCGGGGCGGCGATGCGCCGGGCGGGGCCGGACCGGGAAGCGGGCGGCGATCCAGGGGCAGGGCCCGGGCCTCCTCCGGACGGGGACGGACGACGTCCACGGTGTCGGCGGGCACGACTGGCACCGCAGGGATTCCCGTCTGGCACCGCAGGAATTCCCGTCGGGCATGGCGGGCATCGACCCCCGACTCCTTACGGAACACGGACGTCGGCCGTCCGGCGTGATCCGGCAGAGGACACCGCGAGGCAGCTGGTGCAACGCTGGACCCATGAGTACGCGAACGCCGCCCGCCCGGATCCTCGTGGTCGACGACGATCCGACCGTCGCCGAGGTCGTCACCGGCTACCTGCACCGGGCCGGCCACAGCGTCGACCACGCGGCCGACGGCCCCACCGCCCTCGACCGTGCGGCCCGCCAACCTCACGACCTGGTCGTCCTCGACCTCATGCTGCCCGGCATCGACGGACTGGAGGTGTGCCGCCGCCTGCGCGCCGACCGTCCCGTTCCGGTGATCATGCTGACGGCCCGCGGAGACGAGGACGACCGGATCGCGGGCCTGGAACTGGGCGCGGACGACTACGTCACCAAGCCCTTCAGCCCGCGGGAACTGGTCCTGCGGGTCGAGTCCGTGCTGCGGCGCAGCCGCACCGGAACCCCCGCAGGCGGCGGGCAGCCGGTGCCGCGCAGGGCCGGGATCCAGCTGGACCCGCAGACCCGGCGCGCCACCAAGGACGGGCAGCCGCTCACCCTGACCCTGCGGGAGTTCGATCTGCTCGCGCACTTCCTCACCCACCCGGGGCGGGCGCACAGCCGCGAGGAGCTGATGCGGGACGTGTGGGGCTGGGACTTCGGCGACCTGTCCACGGTCACGGTGCACGTGCGCCGCCTGCGCGCCAAGATCGAGGACGACCCGGCCGCGCCCCGGCTGATCCAGACCGTGTGGGGCGTCGGCTACCGCTTCGAGCCGACGCAGGAGGGGAAGCCGTGAACGACATCCTGCTGATCGCCCTCTTCGCCTTCGGCGGTGCGGCCTGCGCGGGTGCGCTCGGAGCCCTGGCGCTGCGCCTGCTCCGGTACCGGTCGGTCACCGTGTCCCTGGCCGTGGTCGCGGCGGTCACCGTCACCGCCATGCTCGCCGGCACCCTCGCCGTGGCCTGGGCGATGTTCCTGTCCCCGCACGACCTGACCGTCGTCACTCTCGTCGCCGCCATGGCAGCCACCGTCTCCCTGGCCACCGCACTGCTGCTGGGCCGCTGGGTGGTGGCTCGCAGCCGGGACCTCGCGCGCGCTGCACGGGACTTCGGCAACGGAGGCAGTTTCGCCGCCCCACAGGCCCGCGCCACGGCCGAACTGTCCGACCTCACCCGCGAGCTGGCGGCCACGAGCGCCAAGCTCGCGGCCTCCCGGGAACGCGAACGCGCACTGGAGACCTCTCGCCGTGAACTCGTCGCCTGGATCTCCCACGATCTGCGCACCCCGCTCGCCGGACTGCGCGCCATGGCCGAGGCCCTGGAGGACGGAGTGGCGACCGACCCCGCCCGCTACCACCGGCGGATCCGCACCGAGGTCGAACGCCTCGACATCATGGTCGGCGACCTCTTCGAGCTTTCGCGTATCCATGCCGGCGCCCTGGAGCTGACCCCCAGCCGCGTCTCCCTGCGGGATCTGGCCGCCGACGCCCTCCTCGGCGTCGACCCGCTGGCCAGGGAACGCGGCGTACGGCTGCTCGGCGAGGACATCGCCCACGTGCCGGTCGACGTGGACGGCAAGGAGATGACCCGGGTCCTCGCCAACCTCCTCGTCAACGCCATCCGCCACACCCCGGCCGACGGCACCGTGGCCGTGGCCGTCGACCGGCGCGAGGACACGGCCGTGCTGTCCGTCACCGACGGCTGCGGCGGCATCGCCGAGGAGGACCTGACGCGCGTGTTCGACACGGGCTGGCGGGGCAGCAGCGCGCGGACGCCCCCGGCCGGCGCCGGACTCGGGCTCGCGATCGTTCGCGGCATCGTCGAAGCCCACGCGGGACAGGCCGAGGTCCGCAACGTGGCCGGCGGCTGCCGCTTCGAGGTGACCCTGCCACTGGCCCGCGCCGGCGTGTGACAACCGGGACAACCGGGACGAGTCCGCGGTGATGTGCCTGACGTCGCCGATCCGGAACTCGCCGGTCACCGCACCGCCTGCGACGCGCCGCGGATGTCAGCCGCGCCGGATCAGGGGGCCGTCAGCCGGGCCGCGCCGAAGGAGACGTCGAAGCGGTCGCACCAGATGGCGACGCTGGTGTACTCGGACAGCTTCAGGTCCGCCGGGATCGGGTAGTTCTGGTCGCCCTTGTTGCCCTTGAGGTCGCCCAGGCTGACGTACTTGCCGTCGTCGAAGACGTGCCAGCCCGCCCGGCCTTCCTTCACCGGGGCATCGGTCAGCCACACCTTCAGATCCGGCCCGTTGCTGGTCTCCAGCCCCTCCAGCCGCAGGGTGCGCGAGCCGTCCGGCAGCCGGACGATCTTCGCGGTGCCGGTGGTGGTGTGCTCGTGGCTGACCAGGTCTCCCCGGGCAAGGGTCCGAGGGGCCGGCGGCGTCGCGGTGGCGGGGGCCGACGCACTCGGCGTCGCGCTGGGGAGGGACTCGCGGACCGTCTGGTCCTGCCACAGCTTCCACGGCTCGAACCAGTACAGCCCTGCGGCCACCACCACGAGCACCACCGCCACTGCCGCGATCACCCACGGCCGACGCCGTCCGCGTTCACGTTCCACCGTGTCCTCCTGCCTCGTCGTTCACTACGCATTCAACGTCATCGGGAGCACGCGGCCCAGGGAGGTGCCCATGACGGAAGTCTTACGGCGGGTGCCCTGGCCGCGACCGCCGCGACGGGCTGGCGCAGACGCCGCACCGGTGTTCCCGTGTTCTGTGCGAGGCCGTACGGAGCATGATCACCCCTGCGGCGGGCGGAGCCGCGCCTCCAGGTCGCGCAGATCCCTGACCAGCGAGGCGCGGACCTTGCGCCCCATCAACGGCGCGGCCAGACGGTAGTAGCCGGAGGCGTCCCCCCGGACGCGGATGCGCGCGAGAGTGCCTTCCGGACGCGGATCGAACGTATAGGTGACGTGCATCGGCATGGGACCCGCGACGGACACCATGTCGAGCAGCCCGGACGGCTCGTAGCCGGCCACGCGCAGCACGTAGTCGATGCGCTTGCCCAGAAAGTACGCGGTCCGCGTCACCTCGGCCCCGACGCCGAAGCCGCCCGTGTCGGCCTCGCGGGTCAGCGTCGCCCGACGGATGCCCTGGGTCCACTCGGCATCGTGCCGCCAGTCCATGGCGTAGGCCGCCACTTGCTCGCACGGCAGGGGGATCACTCGCTCCGCGCTCTCGTCGATCCGCATGCCGCCCGCCGTCCTCCGGTCCCGCCCCCCGCTCGTCTCCATACAGGCACCAGACCCGCCCCCGGGCAAGCGGACGATCAACCAGCAGGCCCCCTCCGCAGCCCGGCGGCCGCGCTGTCGCTGAGCGTGCCGACACGAAGCAGGCTCGGCGGCGGCCCGGCGCGTGCGACCACCGCACCCCCGGACGCACGAAAGGCCGTCCTCTCGATCACGAGAGAACGGCCTCCGACCTGCGTTTCCGCACAGTCGGGACGACAGGATTTGAACCTGCGACCCCTTGACCCCCAGTCAAGTGCGCTACCAAGCTGCGCCACGTCCCGGTGCCCGTGTGACCTGGGGTTTCCCCCGGCCCAACGCGCATGAGAACAATACCGCACTCGACCCGGTGGTCACGAACCGGTATTGCGCCACCCCGCGCCGAGGGCGTGCTTGACCTCGACCAAACTTGAGGTTGCACGGTGGGGTCATGACGACGACGCAGAGCACGCAGTCAGCCGGATTCGGCGATCTCACCCGGCTCATGGCCCTGATGACCGGCGACGAGAAGCACGGCCCCGCCGCGACCTCCACCCTCGACGCGCTGTGGATCCTGTACGACCGCGTGCTCCGGGTGACCCCCAAGACCGCCGACGCCCCCGGGCGGGACCGCTTCCTGCTCTCGAAGGGGCACGGCCCGATGGCGTACTACGCCGTTCTCGCGGCCAAGGGCTTCTTCCCCGAGGAGTGGCTGCCGGGCTTCGGCTCGTACGACTCCCCGCTCGGGCACCACCCGGACCGCATGCTCGTCCCGGGCGCCGAGATCGGCAGCGGCTCGCTGGGACACGGGCTCCCGATCGCCGTCGGGACCGTGCTCGGGCTGCGGGCACAGGGCCTGACCGACCCGCGGGTGTGGGTGCTGATCGGTGACGCCGAACTCGACGAGGGCAGCAACCACGAGGCGATCGCCTACGCCGGACCGGCCGGCCTGGAGCAGCTGCACACGCTGGTGATCGACAACTCCTCCGCGACGTACGGCTGGCCGGGCGGCATCGCCTCCCGCTTCGAGGCGGCCGGGTGGTCGGCCGAGACGGTCGACGGCCGCGACCACGAGGCGCTGTACGCGGCGTTCACCGCGCCGCACCCCGGACGGCCGAGGGCGGTCGTCGCCCGGGTCGAGCCCAAGAACGCGTGATCACGCGGCGCGCCTGCGGCGACCCGCGGTCCTTCCACCACTGCCACGAGGGGAACCACGAACGATGGACACCATGCGCGACCGCTTCATCTCCACCACGACGCGACTGCTGGACGAGGATCCACGGCTCGCGCTGGTCCTCGCCGAGATCAGCCGGGACGGCTTCGACGCCGCCCAGCGGCGGCACCCGGACCGCGTGATCAACGTGGGCATCCGCGAGCAGCTCCTCATCGGCACCGGCGGCGGCATCGCGCTCACCGGGATGCGGCCGATCATGCACACGTTCGCGAGTTTCCTGGTCGAGCGGCCCTTCGAGCAGGTGAAGCTGGACTTCGGTCACCAGGGGACGGGCGGGGTGCTGGTCAGCGCGGGCGCCTCGTACGACTGGCCGGCCGGCGGCTTCACGCACATGTCGCCGGGCGATGTCGCCCTTCTGGACACGCTGGACGGCTGGACGGTGCACGTACCCGGCCACCCCGACGAGGCGGAGTCCCTGCTGCGCGAGGCCGTGCGAGGGGACGCCCGGGTGTACGTCCGTCTGTCGAACCAGTCCAACGCGGCGCCCCGTCCGGTGACGGGGGCCGGTTTCCTGACCGTACGGGAGGGCCGGGGCGGCGTCGTGATCGCCGTGGGCCCGATGCTCGACAACGTCCTGGCGGCGACGGAGGGCCTCGATGTGACCGTTCTCTACGCCACGACGGTGCGCCCCTTCGACGCGGCGGCGCTGCGGGCGGCGGCCGGGGCCCAGCGGGCCGCCGACATCGTGATCGTCGAGCCGTACCTCGCCGGCACGTCCACGACCCGGGCCACCGAAGCCCTGTCCGAGGTGCCCCACCGCGTGCTCGGCCTCGGCGTCGCACGCCGCGAGCTGCGCAGGTACGGCACGATCGACGAGCACCTGACGGCCCACGGCCTTGACGCGGCGGGCCTGCGGGAACGGATCACGTCCTTCCTCGCGCGCTGACTCCCACTCACACCGCCCGACGGCCCCGGCCCCGCCCGGGACAGGGCCGCCGGGCGCCACACACCTCCGCTCGGGAGGGGTGCTTCGTCAATCCGTCCCGGACTGCGTGCGGCGGGCGTAGGCGCGGGCGGCGCGGGCGCGGTCGCCGCAGCGGGTCGAGCACCAGTGACGGCGTCCGTGGCGGAGCAGGTAGCGGTTGCAGGGGGTCGACCCGCAGGGGGTGAGCCGTTCCGCGTCGGGGCCGGTGAGGAGGTCGGCGGCGTCGGCGGCGAGGGTCGCCAGAGCGTGGTCGACGATCTCGCTGGTGGGATGCGGAGTCGCCCGGTAGGGCCCGTTCTTGTCGTCCCACTGCAGCAGGGGAGCCGTGGGGACACGGGTCATCGCGTCATTGACGGCGGCGACAGCGGCCGGGAGTGCGGGAAGCCCTGCGGTACGGGAGGCGAGCAGCCCCCTGATCTGTTCGCGCAGCGCGCGCAGTTGTGTCGCGCACATCTCCCGCATGCCGATGTCGACCGGGGCGAGGCCGCGTTCCGTCAGCCATTCGTTCGCCGACGCGGGGTCCCCGAGGAGATCCCTCACATGCCCCCCGGGCAGCGCGATCGCGCTGTTGGCGAGGGCGAGGGAGGGGTACTGCTCCTCGCCCGGCGCAGGCGGGAGGGCGGAGTCTGCCATCACGGCTTCCTTCTCGGTTCTCACGGTACGGCTTGCTTGCATCCGTGAGGAAGGCGTACGGTCTCCTCACGGTCAACTCTCATTCTATCCGTGAGGTGCTTCCCTGTGTCTTCTCTGCCCGCGACGGCTGTGCAGTTCCCGGTCCGCGTCTTCGGCGGCCCGACCGCTCTCTTCGAGTACGGCGGTCTGCGCTTCCTGACCGACCCGACCTTCGACGGCCCCGGCGACTACCCCGCGCCCGCCCGTCCGACCCTGACCAAGACCGCGCCCTCCCTCGGCACCCCCGCCGACCTCGGCCCTGTCGACGTGGTCCTGCTCTCCCACGACGAGCACGCCGACAACCTCGACAACACCGGCCGAGCCCTGCTCGCCGACGTGCCTCTCACCCTCACCACCCCCGGCGGCGGACAGCGCCTCGGGGGGAAGGCCAGGGGACTGGCGGACTGGGAGTCCGTCGAGCTGGAGCGTCCCGGCGGCGGCACGATCACCGTGACCGGCGTCCCCGCGATCCACGGCCCCGGCCCACGCGAGGCGGTCGAACCGCTCACCGGCCAGGTCGTCGGCTTCGTGCTCACCGGAGAGGGCCTGCCCACCGTCTATGTCAGCGGCGACAACGCGTCCCTGGACATGGTCAAGGAGATCGCCGCGCGCTTCGCCCCCGTGGACACCGCCCTTCTGTTCGCCGGTGCTCCCCGCTTTGCCGTGGTCTTCGACAGTGAACTGCTCGTCCTGGACAGCGCCCAGGCCGCCGAGGCCGCCGGAATTCTCGGTGCCCGCCGGGTCGTTCCCGTCCACTACGACAGCTGGGCCCACTTCACCGAGGGCCGCGACGAGCTGGCGGCCGCCTTCACCGCTGCCGGCCTGGCCGACCGCCTGGACTGGGGCCACCAGGGCTGAGCCGAGCGGGACCGGCGTCGTTCGACGGCAGCTCGCCCTCCCGGCGGCTGTGCCTCTGCCGCCAATACGCCCCAGGGGACCCGGCAATGCAGCCGGGCCCCCGGCGGCCGAAAACGCCAGGGGCCTGCCCCGGCGCTCCCGACCGCCCCGCGCTCCCGCCCCTCATGCCTGCGGCGGACGCGCCAAGTCCGGGTGCGCGTCGAGGAGTTTGCGGGGAGCCGCCTGGCGCCAGGAGTCCAGGAGGATGGCCCGCAGTTCCTCCTCGTCCTCCAGCGCCCCCAGCCGCACCCGCAGCCACGCGTAGTTGTCGTCGTGACCCGAGCGCAGGAAGAACTTCTGCGGCTCCGCCGCGATCAGCTCCTCCCGTTCCTCCTTCGGGCACTTGACGCCCATCACCCGGTCGTCGTCGTCCAGTGAGGCGAAGATCCGGCCGCCCGCCTCCAGCCGGAAGGTGGGCATGCCCCAGGACAGCTTCTCCATCGCGCCCGGCAGCGCCAGCGCGATTCTGCGTACGTCGTCGGCAGTGGCCATGCGACGACCGTACGACGCACCACTGACACACGCCCGTGACCGCCGTGCGAGGACCGCGCATGGGTCCCCGCCGCGGTCCGGCCGGCTACACCGGGCCTCAACTGCCCAGCACAGCGCGCGCTTTTGACCCAAAGACCCCCGTGAGGGCTGAACCTACGCTGTGCCGCGTATCCAGACAGCGCTTTCCCTTGTGCCGGACTCATCTGCACCCGGGAGCGCCATGAGCAGCCACGGACCACAGGGCTCGACCAGCCGAGGCGCGGCGCGCCGCATGGACGGAACCGGCACACGGCGGGTTCGTGACCATCAAGCCGAGTGCGGTATTGTTCTCATGCGCGTTCGGCCGGGGGAAACCCCAGGTCACACGGGCACCGGGACGTGGCGCAGCTTGGTAGCGCACTTGACTGGGGGTCAAGGGGTCGCAGGTTCAAATCCTGTCGTCCCGACTCGAAAGAGTCGCAGACCAGGGGCCGTTTCAGAGAAATCCGAAACGGCCCCTTGGTCATTTTTCCGGGACCAGTCGGGGGACGAGCCTCCTTGGCCGCGACAGGTGACGGCGGCGACCTGCCTCCGTACCGATGGCTGGGGGCGGGGCGTGTTCAACGCCGATGCCGGCGTGGCTCCTGTTGTCACCGTGGATCCAGTAACACGTGGCCGGCGTCCTTGCCGAGCGGCAT
Organism: Streptomyces sp. NPDC049597; assembly: GCF_040675505.1. NCBI lineage: Bacteria > Bacillati > Actinomycetota > Actinomycetes > Kitasatosporales > Streptomycetaceae > Streptomyces > Streptomyces sp. NPDC049597. Next base: position 65,001 of record NZ_JBFAOY010000006.1, on the reverse strand, counting down.
GTGAGTGAATTCCCACGGAAACACTTTCGGCCGACTTCGATCCTGATTGGCTGTCCGGTTCGGCGGCATAGCGTTGCCCCGTCAACGGACCGAGCGCGGCCGACTGGGGATGCTTCGTGGTGTCGCACGTGGATGTACGCAACAAGGACCGAGCCTTCAGAACACTCGACGGAATCCGCGGTGTCGCCGCGCTGTGCATCGTGGTTCTGCACTCGCACCGGTACTTCGGCGACCCCCTGCCGTCCGCACAGATGGCTGTCGACCTCTTCTTCGTGCTGAGTGGATTCGTCCTCGCGCATGCCTATGAGGAGCGCTTCCGCGAAGGCATGAGTCCCTGGCGCTTCATGCTGGCGCGGTACGTGCGGCTCTACCCGGTGTACCTGCTGGGCATCGTTCTGGGGTTGGTGCAGGCACTGGCCATGATGCGGTACCAGGGGCAGGAGGTGATGGAGAACCACCCGGAACAGCAGTGGACATGGTCCGAGCTGCTCGTGGACCTTCCCTTCGCGGCCTTGATGCTGCCCGATCCGTTCGCCACTGCTCTGTTCCCGCTCAATGGCATCATGTGGTCGATCTTCTTCGAGCTGCTCGCCAATCTGGTGTGGGTACTGTCCCGTCGTCTCCTGGAATCCACCAAGGTCCTCGTCGGTGTCGTCCTTGTCGCCGGGGCACTTTTCACCGGTGCTGCCCTCTGGTGGGACTCCACAGCACTCGGCCCCGGCTGGAACACATTCGCCGGTGGCTTCGTGAGAGTTCTGTACTCCTTCATGCTGGGAGTTCTGCTCCATCGTTTCCACCGCGCCGTACGCGTCCCTCGCATTCACCCGCTTCTCCTGCTCGGAGTCCTGCCGGCACTTGCCGCCCTGGATCTGAGCACCACGAGCCAGCTGCTCTGCGCACTGGTCGTGTTCCCCTTGCTCGTCCTGCTGGGAGCCAAGACCGAGCCGCAGGGGGCCACCGCCTATCTGTGCAGCAGGATGGGACTCGCCTCCTATGCGGTGTACGCCCTGCACAAGAGGCTGTACATGCTCAGCTGCGGAGTCCTTCTGCAGTTCTTCGGTCTTCGGGTGGAGCAATACGCGCCATGGAGCGGTCTGGTCTTCCTCGTGCTGCTGGTCGCGGGTTGCGTCCTCCTGGCCGACCGATTCGAAACTCCTGCCAGGCGGGGGCTGTGGCGCCGCCTCGCCCCGTCCGAGGTCGTGACGTTCAAGGCCGTTGCGTCACGTCCCCCGCAGAGCGAAAATCCCGATGCGGGCCCGGACGACGCACGCCCGCAGGTCGGCCCGTCGTCGAAGAGCTCTTAGGCCGCACACAGGGACAGGGTGAAGGGACCGAATCCGACCGAAGGAGTCGGAGATCCACCTTGTCACGGCCGGAAGGCTTCGCTTTGCCGGTCAGAATCCGGTGAAACCCTCCCGGGAATCCGGCTCCTCCTCCGGTTCAGCTCGTGCGGCAAAGAAGGACCATTCCGGTCACGCGCTGAGACACGAAGGGGGCCCGCTCTTGCGGTCAGGTCTGGCGAGGAGCGAGGGACCAAAGCAGATCCGCACCGTGATCGCCAGCCATGAAGGCCACACGAGCGCACCTCTTACACCGTCCTGACGAGCCGTGTGGTGAGCCTGTTTGGGGGGAGCCGCCCACGTCTATGGATCCGGTGCTTGGACGGCAGGCCTCGATTGTGTGCCGTCGAATGCGAGCGCAGAAACGGGTCGGTGTCCGGAAACAGAGCCACGGCGGGAAACGGACACGGCAGACAGCTCTGTCCTGCAACGCGGTCCGACCCTCCATATCGGCAAAACAAGAAAATCATCCCTGATCAAGCGTCGTCCGAAGGAGCCCCAAACGATGCCCAGACGCTCCGGATGGCGAGTCGCACTGGCCGCCTCCACCGTAAGCCTCATTGCCGCAGCTCCCCTCATCGCTGTGGAGCCGGCACTGGCTCAGCCATATCCGCCAGGCCCAAGTATTGAACTCGACGACGTCACACTGGCTCCCGGCGATGAGGTCGACTTCGTCGCGACCGGATTCCAGCCGCACGAAGAGGTCGAAGCAAGTCTCGTCCCTGATGGCGACGGCGCGGCGGGCGCTGCCGGGGCCGCCGCCAGTACCACTGGATCGGTGAACAACGCCGTCCTGAGAGGATCCGCTTCGTTCCCGGCGCTCCTTTCGGCCCCGTCCACCGGCGACGGTGACGACGGTCATGACGACGGCGGCGACGACGGTGGCCGGGAGACCGTGGAACTCGGCACCTTCTTCGCGGACGCGAATGGCCGCGTGAGCGGTACTGTCACGATTCCCGAGGACACCAAGCCCGGCGAGTACGACTTCACGCTCGAAGGTCTGGAGTCGGGTCTCGTGCTGACCGCACAGGTGACCATCGAAGGCGACGACCACGACGACGACCACGGTGACGACCACGGCCGGGGTGACGACGACCACGGTGACGACCACGGCCGGGGTGACGACGACCACGGTGACGACCACGGCCGAGGCGACGACCACGGCGACGACGACCACGGCCGGCCCGGCCACGGCGGCGGCGACCACGACGACGACCACGGCCGATCCGGCCACGGCGGCGGCGACCACGACGACTCCTACGACGACCGGGGCGACCACGACGACTCCGACAGCGGCGGCAAGTCGTCCGACGACCACGGCTCCTCGCTCGCCAAGACCGGCTCGTCGGATGCAACGGTGGCCATGGCCGCCGCGGCAAGCGGCCTCGTGCTGCTGGGCGGAGGATCTCTGGTCCTCGTCAAGCGTCGGCGTTCGGCGGCTCACCAGAAGTAAGTCGAATTCCTGCTCGTAGCGTCGGCAGAATCTCGGACAGCACTCAGCTGTCCGAGATTCTGCTGCTTGCCGTGGCGAGCCTTGCTGAGCAGCCAGAGGGATGCGCTTGCTGTCGCTGACCCGCAGCCCCCGCCGCGAGTCGCCGCGCACACGGAGTAAGCGGCCATTGAGGGAGGAAATCCCGATGTTGCTGTTCCTCTCTCCCGCTGCGGCCCTACAAGCCGGTCGTGTTCGCTTCTGGCCGGCAGACCATAAGGGATCATGCGTGGTGTAGCGCCATCCTCGATCGACATCCGATTCAATCGCCGCGTGCGTCGCCCTGTCGGTGGTGAATGACAAAGCCTGCGGCGGAGATGGCACATGAATGGAGCAGATTGCGATGCATATTCTGCGGCTGAGTTACCGAGTTCCGCCGATGCCGGGCGGGATGGAACGCCATGTGGAATGCCTGACGCGTGAGCAACTGGGCCGTGGGCACCGTGTGACCCTGGCTTTCCGTCACGGAACGGCAGTGCCGGACGGTGCCACGCGCCTGTCCCTCGGCAGGACCGCTCTGTCACGCTTCCTGGCGCCGAGATCCGACCGGGCCGCCTTCGCGGCGGAGGCATCGGCGACGATCCGGCGGTTGACCGGCGGCTCACATGCTCATGGCGTGGATCTGCTGCATCTGCACGGTGACCAGATCGAGGCCCTGTGGCTGGGTCCCCTGTGCCGCCGCCTCGGCATCCCGCTGTGCATGACCGTCCATGCCAGACTGTCCGACCGGCGACCGCGACTGACCCGGCACGCTTTCCGGTTCGTGGACGCGTTCGTCGCCCTGGGGTCGGGGACCGCGAGTGATCTGGTGGCATGCGGAGTGCCCGAGCGACGCATCCTCACCATGTCCAGCGGTCTCGACCTGTCCCGCATGCCCCCGGCCGTCGGCCCCGAAGGTCGTGAGCCCGGACTGATCGTCAGTGTCGGCGCGCTGGACCCCATGAAGAACCACGGCCTGCTCATCGAAGCGTTTCACGAACTGGCCCGAAGCCGGTCCGGGCTGCGCCTCGTCATTGCGGGCGAGGGTCCGGAGCGGGAACGTCTCGCCGAACTCGCCGCCGCCGGACCGGGAGTCCAACTCGCCGGTGCGCTGCGCCGGGACGAGGTGTACGCACTGGTGCGCCGCGCGGAGGTGTTCGTCCTGGCATCGCGGCGTCTGCCGGGGAAGGGTGAGGGTGTACCCACGGCCGCGCTGGAGGCATTGGCGCTGGGCACCCCCGTCGTCGTGTCGTCGGAGGCTTCGCTTGATCCGGTGGTCACGATCCCGAACGCATACCGGGTCTTTCGTGCCGGAGTGAAGGCGGATCTGGTGGGCACGTTGCGCACCCTGCTCGACGACGCCCCTGGGCGGCACGTCATGAGCGAGCGCGGGAGACGCGCGGCAGCGGAACTGGGCTGGCCGGCGGTCGCCGGAAGGGTCGAGGAGTGGTTTCGCGTGGCGCTGGAACGTCGTCACTCATGCGTGCAGGCGGGCCATTTGGCCGCGCCATGGCGTGTCCCATAGTCGCATAACGGGGCATATCGGAATACTGAGATTATCCAGTCACTCAGGGCTATTTCGATGAGTGCGGCGGGCAACTGAAGAGAGGGAAAGCGCGTGAGTGGAGCACCGGCAATCGAGGACGCAGTGGTCACCGGAGCCGCTGGATTCATCGGCTCTCACGTGGTCGAGACTCTGCTGCAAAGTGGTGCGAGGGTCGTCGGCGTCGACCGTCGATCCCCCCGAGAGGATCCCGAGGCGGCGCGCAACCTCTCCAAGGCGTTGGAGAATCCTGCGTTCAAGCTCCTTGAGTGCGACCTCGTCAGCGACGAGATCAAGCCTTGGGCGAACGGCGCGGACACGGTCTTCCATCTCGCCGGCGTGCCGGGGGTCCGGCCGTCATGGGGAGGCGCTTTCTCCCAGTACCTGGAGTGCAACGTCCTGGCCACGCAGCGGCTCATGGAGGCGTGTGTCTCGCTGGGCGTCCGCCGTGTCGTTCTCGCTTCCTCGTCCAGCGTCTACGGCGACGGCACAGGTCCGTTCAGGGAGGACGGGCTCACGGCTCCGCTCTCGCCGTACGGGGTGACCAAGCTCGCCGCCGAGCGTCTCGCTCTCGCCTACGCCCTCGCACCGCAGAGCCCCACCAGCGTCGTCGCGCTGCGCTACTTCACGGTGTACGGCCCACGGCAACGATCGGACATGGCCATCGGCCGCATGCTGCGTGCCGTGCTGACCGGTCGGCCGCTGCGGCTGTACGGGGACGGCCGCCAGCGCAGGGACTTCACCTACGTCGGGGACATCGTGGCCGGGACCCTCGCTGCCGCGACCGCGACGGCGACCGCAGAGGCGGTCAACGTCGGCGGCGGCAACAGCGTCTCCATGCTCGACGTCCTGCGATGCGTCGCCGAGATCACCGGGCAGGAGGTGCCGATCGTCAGTGACGCCGAGCAGCCGGGCGACGTCCAGGTCACTGCCGCTGACATCACCAAGGCACGTGCCCTGCTCGGATATGACCCCTCCGTACCGTTGAGGGAGGGAATCGAGCGTCAGTGGAACTGGCTGTCCACTCACGAGCCGGCGGCCACAAGTGCCCTGAGCTGACGGCGTCTTTCGTGGAGCACCACCGAAGGGCTCTCGCGGTCGGGCTGCCTCGGCTTTTGAGTGTCTGTCCGATTCAGCTGCCGTGGAAATGTGGGTGACTTCGCGAGTGGCTTGTCGATCGTCCGTCAATGGGTCGAGCACGCGGGAGCGGTTCCTGTGGCTTCGCCGGCCGGCGGATATCTCGCGATGCATGCCGTCCCGGCCGGAGTGCGGCGGTATACGGCACCGACGATGGCCGACTTGGTCGAGCGTGCTGAATCCTTCGCCACTACGGCGGCCGCCTTCGTCGAGACTCTGGGATGGAGTACGCCTCAGATCTCAGAGGTGCTGGACGAGTACCGGGAGGTCGAGTCAGGACTGAACGACCGGTACAAGGATGTGCGCCGGAGTTCCCCGTGACCCACGGCGTGGAGGCGCAGACCGGCGCCTTTCTCTACGCCGTCGCCCGGTTGCTCAAGCCGAAGACCGTGGTCGAGACGGGAGTCGCGGACGGCCGCTCTTCGTTCGTCATGGGCGCGGTTCGCCGATGACCCGGATCGTCCAGCTCGTCGGTGGCTCTCGTCCTGCCCCAGGAGCTCCGGCGGGTGCGGTGAAGCGGGCTGGTGAACAGCTCGGTGCCCCTGCCGGGCTTGGGCTGTTCACCAGCAGAAGACGGCAGCCCGCCCGGCACGTCGACGTCTCTGTCAGCCGCTGTGCGCCTTCTGGCGCCTTCGTGCCTGCGCACCGAGACGCCGGGCGGCCTGCTCGTAGAGGGGCCCGGGCAACACACTTCTCGCGACCATGGTGGACCAGACGTACGGTGGCCGGTGGAGGCCGAGCCGGTAGCGCCACGCTGCCTGCAAAGCGGTCCGCCTCGGCGGGGTCTCCTGCGTCAGCCACTTGCGCATCGCGGCGCTGCCGCCTGGCGCGGCCAGTGTGTCGGGGGTGACGAAGTGAACCTGCCCGTCACGAAGTCGCTGTTCGACGAGTTCCTGACGGTGATTCTGGCTCGGGATCTTCCTTACGTCGAAGTCGACGTACACGCTCGTCAGCCGGCAGATCGCGCCGCTGTCGAGCAGGTCCTCGAGCACATCGCACTCACTTCCCTCACAGTTGAGTTTCACGAAGATCTCGTCGTCGGGCGAGGTGTTGGCCAGCAACCAGTCGGTGGCCCGCAGCAGTGCGACGGTTTCCTGCGCGGGGCGTGCATCGGACTGTGTCTTGTCCGCGTAGACACTCGCTCCGAGGAGACCGCTGCCGTAGAGAGTCGTCGTTGTCTGCTTGTTGGAAAGCCCCGCGGGAACGATGGTCAGCCGCGAGTCCCGGAAGCTGCGGAGCAGGCGCTGGCAGGTGCGAGAGGGTTCGAACGAGTAGAGCGTGTCGAATCCCCAGCGCGGGTCCAGGGCGATGTCCAGTGACTCCCCGTAGTGTCCCCCCACGTCGAGAAAGATTCGCACGGTGGATTCCTTCCACGGATCTCATGCCGGCTGGACGGAACCTCTGTCCGTCCAAGAGGACAAGTCTTACGGCCTCGAACCGAGAAGTGAGGTCAGACACGCCCCGGCTCAGGGAACAGGCGCCTCTGCGCAATGTCACCCCTGTTCTCCCGAGCACCCGTGTTCTCGGCGGGAGCGGGCCGGCCAGGGATGTGCCCGAGGTGGTCCGGCGGCCCAAGGGACGTCCGTCTCACGTGGCCGCGACGGAACGGATGAGAGCGGCCACGGCGTCGATGTTCACGTCGAAGCCGTATTGCGCGAGAACGTCGCCGCGTACCGCGGCCAGTTGCTCGTCGCTGGGCGGGGACGCGAGGACCCGTCGTACTCCGTCCGCGATCGAGGCGGCATCCGGTGCCACCAGCGTCACGCTCTCCCAGCACGCCGCGGCGGCCGGAATGCCACCCACCGTGGTCGCGACCACCGGCACCGCGGCGGCCGTGGCCTCCAGAAGGGTCCGCGGCAGTCCTTCGTCCCGGGAAGAGATGACGAAGAGATCGGCGCGGGCCAGTTCCGCGCGGATGTCGTCGACTCCCCGTGCGCCTAGGAAGTCCACATGACCGGTCAGGCCGAGCTGGGCGGCCTGTGCGTTCAGCTGCGCCCGGAGCGGTCCGTCCCCCACGATCCGCAGCCGTGCCGAGGGGAGCGTTCGCACGAGCTCGGCCATGGCCGGCAGGAGGAGGTCAAGGCCCTTGGAGGGATGGAGCCGGCCGACCGTCAGGAGCCGAGGCACCTCCGGATCGGCGAGCGGCGGCCTGTCCCGCCGCAACGGCTGCTCCCAGACGGGCAGCAGCCGCGGCGGGACGAGTACCGACGGGATGCCTCGCCGGGCCAGCCCGTCCTGCATCGACCGGGCGACGACCCGGCAGCCGTCGGCGTGCCGGGTGAAGGCGACGGCTGCCCGCCGCAGCACGATCTGCCGCCAGCGGCCGAAGACGGCGACCGGCAGCGCCAGGAGGTCCCCGTGGACGTCGATGAGCAGCGGACACCTCGTGGCGCGGGCGACGATCCAGGCGGACGGCCACCCCCAGGGTTCACCTCCGTTGATCACCACGGTGTCACCCCTGCCGAGGGCGGCGCGCGCGACGCGCACTCCGTGGCGTGCCGCCCCGGCCGCCCAGACCAGCGATCGCAGTATCCCCGGGCGCCGCGGGCGCCTGAGCACATGCAGCGCTCCCCGCCGGCACTCCAGTTCGGGGCCCGCCCAGATGCATTCGGCGGCGCCGAGGCGGCTCGCGAGTGCGGCCCAGGTGCGGAAGTCCGCGGAGTCCTGGACGTCCGCCTGCCGGGAGCCCGAGAACGTCACCACTGTGACCGGGCGCTGCGCCGGATCGACGGCCACGGATCCGGCGGACTGCAGTCCGGCGGTCATGACGGGTCGCCCAACACGACCCAGACGAACGTCGAGTCGTCCCAAGAGGTCATGTCTTCCTCCAAAGTAGGCCGGCTGGTCGTGGCACTGTGGAACGGGAGCCTGCTCGTCCTGCGTGGACGCAGAACGTGCATGCGTCGCTCTGCGACGCGTCCCCTGGCCGCTGGGGCTGGGAGACCTCCACGCATCCGACGCCGCGGACCGATCCTCGAAGATCGTCCGGACAGGACCGAGTGGAAGCCGCCACAGCCTGACACGGCCGACGCCGGCAGGGGCCGGCGACCGGGCCGCCGGGGCCATCCGTACACCCCTCCGGCGGACATCCGCCCGGGCGTCGTTGCACCCGGAGGAGTAGGCCGTTCCGCGCGCCGGATCCGCAACGGCTCGCGCCGGGGCAATACTCGGCCCTCGACATGTCCAAGGACGCCTGCTCATTGTTCTTCCGTCCGCACTGCGACGTCTCGGCGGGACTCACACGAGGAGCTGTCCTGTCTGCGGCGGAGGAAACAAGATGCCGGTACTTTCGCGACAGGCCGCGCCGATCCTGGCTCTCACGGTTTCGGTGGCTTTGATCGCCCACTTCGCGGGCCCCGGCGGGCCGCTGCCCGTGGCGGTCACCGCCGTGATCACGCTCTCGGCACTCTTCCTGCCACCCGAAGTGCTGCTGGCAGCAGCCCTCGTGACGGGCAGTGGCCTGGGCTTCACCGCCCTCCAGTCCCCGCTCGTCGGGCCGCTGCTGCTGCGCGATCTGCTGGTGCTCGCCTGCCTGGGCTGTCTCCTCCAGCGGCGTGAGGGCGACGTGACGCTCGACAGAACTCTCGCCGTATGGCTGGCGCTGTTCGTCGGCTGGTCTCTGCTGGCCACACTCCACGCGGGCACATCGGCGACCCCGCTGCTCCGGATCGCTGTCTACGGCGCGGTGTTCCTGCTCGTGGCCCGTCACCGGACGCACCGGAAGCCGGTCTACGTCGTCGTCACCTGCTACGCCCTGGTCAGCGTCGTCGGAGGAGTGATTCAGGGCCAGACGAGGCTGGTCGGTCTGGACATCGGAGATCCCGCGCAGACCGGGGGCCTGCTCCTGGCGGCACTGTGTCCGCTGCTGACAGCGGAACTCCGGACGCCCTGGCGGTGGCTTGTCGGTGCCGTACTGCTCGGCGGCATCTGCCTGACGATGACCCGCAGCGTCTGGTTCGCCACTGTCGTCGTGCTCGTCGTCTGGGCCTGGAAGAAGGTGACGGTGCCCAGGCTCCTCGTCGTGTTCACGGCGCTCGCCCTGGTGGGGCTGCAGACCGTCAGCTGGGTCACCAGCGTCTTCGGGCTCAACTCCACCAGCGCGGACTACCGCTGGCAGACCATCGAGGCCGGCCTGCGTCGCGGGATCGAAAGCCCCCTCTTCGGCAGCGGATGGGGCTATGCCTCCTCCAGCATCGACCAGGCCGTGCCGTCCTATCTCTACCAGGCAGTGGACCACGTCCTTCCGTACAACCTGTTCGTGTGCGTCTTCGCCTCGGTGGGCGTACCGGGCGTGCTGCTGCTCGCGCTCTTCCTGTGCCGGCTGCTCCGCTGTCTGGTGGCGAGGCGCGGCGCGCCGCTGTTGTTCACGGTTGCGGTGCTCGCGATGTCGCTCACGGAGATGACCTTGTATGCCGGGTCCACGCTGACACTGCTGTTCTTCGCCTACGCGGGTATGGGGCTGGCCCCGGCAGCTGATGAACTGAAGTCGTCGGACCGAGTGGCGACGGCAGGAGAAGGAACCTCACGGACGACGGCGGGTGCCGATGCCCCTCATGCCGACGTCGTTCCCGTGGGCTCGCGGGCCGGGGCCGTCGACGGACCCGCGTGCGGCAGCGACCTGACGAGCACCCGCAGCACGAGGAACCAGCACGCCGTGCTCAACGCCAGCAGGCACAGCGAACCCGAGGCGTAGGCCAGCGCCATGTGCTTCGGGCCCTCCCAGAGCTGGGTCACGGCGACCAGCATGCCCAACTGGCAGACACCCTCGGCAGTCAGGAACGCCAGCCGGACGCCGGGGAACCCGAGGGCCGCCGGCAGCACCTTGCCCCAGATCACCGTCCCGCGCAGCGCGGCCCCGGCCAGAAGCACCACCGCCGCCGTCGACAGCGCCGTGTACTCGGCGCCGTACACCAGGCCCAGGAGCAGTCCGGTGAGGGGAGCCGCGACCGCCACAGCCACGGCCCCGACCGCTCCGGTCAGGACACTGGAGCGGAGGGCGTCCTTCGTCACCGCCGTACGGCGTCCATGGGCTCCGGCCAGCGCCAGGCGCGGATAGAGCTGTGCTGCCACGGGGCTGACGAAGCTCAGGAAGAAGCGGGACATCGACGTCGCCACTTTCAGATAGGTCACCAGTGTGGGCCCCCCGAACACTCCGGCGAGCACGGAAACGCCGCTCTCCGAAGCAGCGGAGACCGATCCTGTCGCCGATGTCTTGACCAGGAACGGCATGAGGCCCGCCGGCAGTGCGACGGGCTCGGCGGCAGGCGGACCGCACGCCTCGCGCACGCGCCGGACAGCGTCGGTGGTGAGCACGACCGTCGAGACCAGCCCCGTGACCACGGTCGCCGTCAGATACCCGACGGGGCCGGCCACCAGCAGCCCAGTCAGCGTGACCACACATCCGAACACGGCGACCGCGAGACGTACAGCGCCCAGCCGGAACAGCTGGCCGGTGAGCGCGTAGCCGGCGGAGGCGCTTCCCGCGGGTGTCGCAACACCGGCTCCCAGCACGGCGGGGATCAGTAGCCACAAAAGCTCGGCGGACAGCCATCCGGTGGCAGCGGCAGCGAAGGCCACCACCACGCCCACGATCGTGGCCAGCAGCCCGGTGGCGAAGTCGAGGCGGACGAGCCGGTGGTAGAGCTGAGTGCCGCGGCCGGCCCCACGCAACTGCTCGGCAGGTACGAACCGCTGCTGCGCGTCTTCCAGGCGGGGGTCCCACAGCAGGAACCAGACCGTTGCCACGGACTGGACGAAGAGCACCTGTCCCGCGTCGGCGCCGCCGACCTGCCGCACCAGCGCGGCCGTGGTGACGAACGAGAGTACCGCCTCCACCTGGCCGGCAACGGTCAGCGAGCTGAAGGTCCGCAGGTGGCGTTTCCAGGCCCGGCGCTCGCCGACCGGCCGCGACGGCTTCACAGGCTCACGGCGAGCGTGCGACCGCCGATGAGCGGGCCGACCGCGACGAGCCCTACGGCGACCACATCTCGCGATTCACTGCACGCGCCTCGTCGCACCTTCAGCACTCCGTACGCTCCTCAACGCCCCTTCCGGGTATTGACGCATGCCCTCAGGGCTCTCATCCCGACTGTTTGTGTGTGTCCCTCCTGCACCACTCCGATGCAGCAACATCACTCCCGTGCGGCCCCTTCACATCGGAGCACGGGTGGGCCCTTACGCCATCCGGTGGTTTCGGGCAGGCGGACCGCTCGGGCACCACGCGGGGGTTATGTATGCATCTGTCGGAGGACCGCAAGGGCCGCGATGCGCAAGGGACCGACCGAACTCATCTGAGGAGCGTGAAGAGATGACGACCCCGTCGAGACGGCGTTCCGCCTCGCTCACTTCGTGTGAGGCACCGTCGAACCTGCACCGGCGGCTCCGATGAGGGCTCTTCGTGCGCGCTTTTGGGTGGAGCGAAAGGGATGGACCGGCTTCGGCCGGCCGGCCGAAGCCGATCCAGCACCCCCGTCGTTCCGGCGGCGGGTCGTCTACGTCGTCGGGGCGGCCGTGCTGCTGTGTCTGGCCGGGGCCGGGTGGATCGCGGTCACCGCCCTGATCGCCCGCTCCGAACTCCTCGCCGCCCAGCGTTCCTTGGACGCGCTGCGCCATTCGTTCTCCGGGCCCGCGCCGAAGGCCGCACAGACGGCCGGCGCGCCATCGTCCGCGGATCCGGAGGCGGCGATGCGATCCGCGGCAGAGCATGCCGCCCGGGCCCATCGCCTCACCTCCGGCCCCGCCTGGTACGTCGCCGCGGAGGTACCTCTCCTCGGCCGGCCACTCACCACGGTGCGCGGTGTGACGCATGCCGCCCACCGTTTGACGAGCGATGTGCTCCCTCCGGTCGTGACCATGGCGGCTGGCGGCAAGGACTCGCGCGACGGCTTTGAGGCCATGCTGTCCCGGCTGGACAAGACGGCTCCTGAACTGGAGCGGGCGGCACAGGTGGCCGCCGACACGAGAGACGACACCCATGAACTGCCGTCCCGTACATGGGTGGGGGCCGCCGACCAGGCGCGGGCCGAGTTGGTGCGCCGGCTCGACCGGATCGCCCCGGCGATGACCGACGCAGCCGTGGCGGCACGTGTGGTGCCGCCCATGCTGGGCGCGGACAGTCAGCGGCGGTATCTCGTGGTCTTCCAGAACACCGCCGAGGCGCGCGGCACGGGCGGACTGCCCGGAGCGTTCGCCGTACTCACCGTCGAGCAGGGGCAACCGCGCTTCGAGACCTTCGGCACCGACACGATGCTGGCCGATGCCGAGCCCTCGATCGATCTGGGGGCCGAGTACAAGGCCCAGTACGCGCGCATGGACCCCGTCGGCACCTGGGCCAACTCCAACATCAGCCCGCACTTTCCCCATGCGGCCCGCATCTGGTCGGCAGCCTGGTACGACCACAGCGGAGAACGGGTGGACGGAGTGATCGCTCTCGACCCCAGCGGACTCGCGAGGCTGCTGCGGGCGACCGGTCCCGCGCGGATGCCCGACGGTACGGAGCTCACCGCCGACAACGCACTGGACCTCGCGGAACGAGACGGTTACGCGCGCTATCCGGACAGCGTGCAGCGCAAGCAGTTCCTCCTCGACGTGGCGCGTACGGCGGCCACGTCGCTCATGGAGGCCTTGGGCGACCCCCAGCGGCTCACCGCACTGCTCAGAGGCACGTACGACATCATGGCGGAGGAACGCCTGAAGGTCTGGAGCGCCCGGGAGGACGAGCAACGGCTGCTGATGACCCGCCCGTTGAGCGGTGCGCTTCCGTCGACGCCGGATCCCTTCGCCGGCGTGGTGGTCAACAACGCCGCGGGGGGAAAGCTCGACTACTACCTGGACCGGGAGCTGCGCTGGACCCCGGGCCGCTGCACCCGGGACGGGCGGCTGGTCACCGCGCGGATCACACTCACCAACCGTGCCCCCGCCACAGGGCTTCCCGCGTACGTCACCCAGCGCGGCGACAAACCGTCCTACCCGACGCGACCCGGTGACAACAGGCTGCTGGTCTCCTACTACGCCAGCGAGGGCGCACGACTGACCGATCTGACCATCGACGGCCGTCCCGCGATGCTGCACAGCGGCGTCGAGCGCGGTCACCCCGTCTACACCGCCGACGTGGAACTGCCGGCGCAGAGCACCCGCACCGTGACGCTCCGGCTCGTGGAGCCGGTCAGTCACCGTGCGCCGGTAATCCTGCGGCAGCCGCTGGTCACGCCGCTGCGGACCCTCGTGGAGCCCTACCCTGCCTGCGGTGCCTGAGCCGGACACACCTCCCCGCGGGCATACTTCTCAGCGGACGCACCTCTCAGCCGAGACCCATCGCCACGGCGATGCGCTCCACCGAATCCTCGATACGCCGCACGCACTCCCGTGCCAGTGCCTCGCTGCCCCCCAGCGGGTCGGCCACGTCGTCATCGGTCGGGTCCGCCGTGGCCGCGCCGCGCCTCGCCGCGGCCCCCGCGACGAGCGCGGCGAACCTGGCGGCCGGATCCACCAGATCCGCGCCGTCCTCCGCCCGCACCAGCCGGGCGAACTCGCGCAGGCTGAAGGCACGGGACAACGCCCGCACAGGCGCCAGGCGCACCGCCGCCTCACGATGCTCGACCCCCGCCCCGAGCACCAGGTCCGCGCTTTCGACCAGCCCGGCCGTCAGCCGGCGGGCCCCCGCCCGCGACGGCTCCCCGCCCCGTGCGACGACCGCGGAAGCGGCCGCGGTCTCCATCGGAGTGCCCGGGACGGCACGCGTGCCCGCGCTGCTGAGACGAATCGCCTCCCGCACCGCGGCCAGCCGCTCCCTCAGCAGGCACTCGGCGAGCGGGGAGCGGTACAGGTTGGCCGTGCACACGGTCAGCACATGGAATTCCGGCACACGTGATGTGCCGGAGGGAGAGGCACTGCCAAGCATTACGCCCGTACGTTCTGACACGAGATCGCCGTCCATCAGCCGCGTACGCCGCCCGCCCCGGCGGCGTACAGTTCGTCGAACCACGCTGTCGTGGCCTTCACATCCACCGCCTCGGCGCCGGCGCGGGCACCGGCGGCGAGTGCCGCGTGCACATCGGGCCGCATGGCCCGCAGCATCGCCTCTGCCAGCCGCCTCGGGGAGCCGTGCGGCACGAGAATGCCGTTGTCGCCGTCGCGCACCAGGTCGGGCACACCGCCGACGGCCGTGGACACCACCGGCACGCCCGCCGCGATCGCTTCCATGACCACCACGGGAAGGCCCTCGTACGAGGAGGACAGCACCAGTGCGTCCGACGCTGCCACCAGACGGTTGGCTCCCGCGACCGCACCCAGGTACCGGACCCGCTCCCGCAGCCCCCGCCGGTCGACCTCCGCGAGCACCTGCTCCCTCAGGGGGCCGTCGCCGGCAAGGACCAGGAGTGCCTCGGGGCGCCGGGCGAGCACCTGTTGCGCCGCCTCGATGAGCAGCGTGTGGTTCTTGGGCGTACGGAAGTTCGCCACGCACGCGAAGACGAAGGAGTCCGCGGGAATCTCGAACTCCGAGCGCACGTCCTGGGCGCGTCGGGCCCAGGAGCGCTGTGCGGCCACGTCCACGCCGTGGATCCGGGTCCGCACCCGGCGCGCTCCGCGCACCGTACGTGCCTGCGCCACCTGCGGGGACACGGCGACCGTGACATCGTCCAGCCAGCGAGTCGACCGGTCGAGCAGCATGGTGAGCGGGCGGTACCACACCGAGTGGACGGTGGAGACCAGCAGGGGACGGCGGCGCATCAGACGCAGGAACGGGCGCAGCAGAGCCGCCGGCGCGGGGGAGTGGACGTTGACGACGTCGGGGGACTGCCTGCGTACGACACGGACCAGCTGGACGTAGCGCAACCATCGCGGGACGGACCGCAGATCGACGACGTTCACTCCGCAGGCACGCAGCTCATCGGCGAGCGTCTCGGTGGAGGCACGGAGGAACACCACGGTGTAGGCGCGGTTGTCGCGAGGCGCGCCACGCAGCCGTTCCACCAGGAGGACCTCGGCGCCACCCACGTCGAGTGACTTGATGACCTCGCAGATCCGGGCCGTCGTCACCGTGCCACCCGCCGCGCCCCGCGTCTGCGCGCCCGGGACGGCAACGGGCCGGTTCCCCGCCCTCGGCTCTCGCGCAGCCGGGCCTCGACCTCCGGCAGGCGTTCCCGCGAGACCGCGAAGACATCAGGCCCGCGGGTGCCCGGGCCGGGGACGAACCGGTCCAGCCAGGGCTCGTAGTGCATGAGTTCGTACCCGTGGTCCCCGAGCCAGTGGCGCACCTCGTGGACCGACGAACCGAACCGCGCGAGGAAGGGATCGACGAGTTCGAGGAACCACACCGGCGGGTCGGCACGGGACAGCAGCTTCTCCGCTCCGCGCAACGCGCAGTGCTCGGCGCCCTCGATGTCGAGCTTGCCCATCGCCCATGAGCGGTCCGGCAGCGTCTCGTCGAGGCGTACGACCCGCGCGGACACGACCTCGCCGACGTCCTCCGGGGTCCGGATCCGGGAACCGGTCCCGCGCAGCACGAAGGGCAGCGTGCCGGGACTCTCTCCGACCGCCAATTCGTGCACCGACACGGAACTCAGCCGATTGTTTTCCACGTTCTCGCGCAGCCTCTGCACATAGACCGGGTGAGCCTCAAATGCGTGCACCTCGCCCATGTCCGCCACGACTTTGGCCGCCAGAAGAGTGAAGATTCCCTCGTTGGCGCCTCCGTCGATGAATCCGTCACCGGGGCGCAGATAGCGCTTCATGAAGGTCATGGCCTCGAAGTCGGGCAGGCCGCCGAAATAGAGCAGACGGCCCACCTGAGTGCTGTCAGGATGGGTCCGGAACCGCATGCCGTCGTAGACCTTCAGGTCGAAGGGCCTGCCCACCAGGCGTTTGTGCGCCTGCCACAGCGCCATGCGCGCGTAAGCCCTGGGGCGCCGGCCCCGGTTGGCCGGATGGTTCCAGATCAGTCTGAGCATTTCCTGCACGGTAGTCGGCATGGGCTCCTGCTTCCGACGCAAATGGGCAGTGCATTTGCCGTCCGTCTCCTGAACGAGGAGACCCGGCTGGGTCTGTGCCGTTTATATCCGGCACGACCGGGCGCGCCGGGGGCCGCCACGCGGGCTTCTCATGCCCTTGACAGAAAGTGGGCTGCACTCCGCCTAATATCGGCACATGTCGCCCGCCATCCAGCGAATCAGCGGTTCCGGAATTCCTCGCCTGCGCGTGATGAGGGTGATCGCCCGCATGAACATCGGCGGTCCGGCCGTGCAGGTCTCGGCACTCATGCGCGGCATGGATCCCGAGCGGTTCGAGCATCGTCTGATCACCGGATTCGTGGGTCCGGGAGAGGCGGACCATCTGGAGCAGCGCGCGCCCGGTCTCCCCGTGCAACGGATCAACGGCCTGGGGCGTGCCGTGCGGCCCTCGGACGACGCACGCTGCCTCGCCGAACTCGTGACAGCCATGCGCCGGTTCCGGCCCCACATCGTCCACACGCACACGGCGAAGGCCGGCGCGCTCGGCCGGACCGCCGCCGTACTGGCCCGGGTGCCCGCACGAGTGCACACCTTTCACGGCCACCTCCTGCACGGCTACTTCTCGCCGGCGAAGACCAAAGTCGTGGTGGGCGCCGAACGCGGACTCGCGGC
This sequence comes from Streptomyces sp. NPDC049597, assembly GCF_040675505.1. NCBI lineage: Bacteria > Bacillati > Actinomycetota > Actinomycetes > Kitasatosporales > Streptomycetaceae > Streptomyces > Streptomyces sp. NPDC049597. The sequence goes on along the minus strand of NZ_JBFAOY010000006.1, from coordinate 47,892 downwards.
CCTCACCGACCGTCTGGTCGCCGTGGGCGGGCGGGTACGCGACGATCTCGTCGCCGCGGGTATCGGAAAGGCCGCTCAATACACGGTGGTTCCACCCGGAACCAGGCTCGCCCCTGCGCCCGACCCCGCCGAGGCCAGGAGCTTGCTGGGACTCCCGCAGGGGTGCCCGGTGGTCGCGTACGTCGGGCGCATCACCGCGATCAAACGGCCCGACCGTCTCCTCGCCGTCGCCCGTGAGGTGCACCGGGCCGTACCGGAAGCCCACTTCGTGGTGTGCGGAGCAGGAGACTTCCGGCCGGATCCGGAAGCCGTCGCCGAACTCGGCGACTCGCTGCACCAGCTGGGCTGGCGCGCGGACGTCGAGACCGTGTACGCCGCGGCCGACGTGGTGCTGCTGACATCGGACAACGAAGGCATGCCGGTGAGTCTGATCGAAGCCGGGCTCGCCGGGCTGCCGACCGTGGCCACCGACGTCGGCAGTGTCGCGGAGGTCGTGCAGAACGGAACGACAGGCCTCCTGGCCCCACCGCGGACCGCCGACCTCGCACGCCACACGGTGACGCTTCTGCGCAACCCGCAGCTGCGCCGGGAAATGGGGGCGCAGGCGCGTGCCTTCGCCACCCGGCGCTTCGGCGAAGAGCGCCTGGTGGCGGACACGCAGGCCCTCTACACCTCCATCGCCGTCGCCCGCGGCTGGTGGACCGCACCCTCGTCCGAAAGGTGAGCACAGTGAACGTCCTAGTCACCGGAGGTGCCGGGTTCATCGGCGCCAACCTGTGCCGAGAGCTCGTGTCGCGCCCGAACCTCGGCAAGGTCATCGCCCTGGACGATCTGAGCACGGGCTCGGCGGCCAACCTCGCGGGCACCGACGTGGAACTGGTCGAGGGCAGCATCCTCGACCCCGGACTCCTCGACAGCGTCGTGCCCGGAATGGACGCCGTCGTGCATCTCGCGGCGCGCCCGTCCGTACCTCGCTCGCTGGCCGACCCGGTCGCCAGTCATCACGTCAACGCGACCGGCACGCTCAGGGTCCTGGAGGCCTGCCGGCGGGCGGGCGTCCACGTGGTCGCCGCGTCGTCCTCATCGGTCTACGGAGCCACCGAGGTCCTGCCGAAGCACGAGGATCTGGCGACGCGGCCACTGAGCCCCTACGCCGCGAGCAAGCTCGCCACCGAGGCGTACGTCCTCGCCTACGGAGCCTCGTTCGGCCTGCCCACCCTGGCGTTCCGCTTCTTCAACGTCTACGGGCCGCTGCAGCCGGCCGGCCATGCGTACGCCGCTGTGGTCCCGGCCTTCGTCGACGCCATGCTGCGCGGCACCCCGGTGCGGATCTTCGGGGACGGACTGCAGAGCCGGGACTTCACCTATGTCGGAACCGTCGTCCGGGTGCTGGCCGACGCGGTGATGCGCAAGGTCTCCTGCGACCGTCCGGTGAATCTCGCCTTCGGTACCCGGATCACCGTTCTCGACCTCGCCCGGGAACTCATGGACATCACCGGGCTGCCGGCCGACATCCGGCACGAGCAGCCGAGGGCGGGGGACGTCCGCGATTCCCAGGCGGCGGACGACCTGCTGCGTGAACTCTTCCCCGACGTCGTCCAGGTGCCTTTGAAGGAGGGACTCGCGAAGACGGTGACCTGGTTCCGCTCCCTCCCGGGCTACGCGGCGCGGGGTGCGGGGCGGCAGCCCGCCGAGCCCGTTCCGGTGGACGTGGCCTGACGGGACCCTGCCGAGGCCCTGCCGTTCGAGCCCGCTGCCGTCAGCTCGCGGTCGGTGGCTGCAATGGCAGAGCCGATGCAGACGTGCAGCCCGGACGATGCCCGGGCTGCACGCCCTCACAGGAGCCCGTGCAGCATCGCGGCCACCCGATCGGGGGAGAACTCGCTCTGCGCGCGGTGTCGCAGACGCTGCCCCAACTCGTGCCGTTGCCCAGGGTCAGTGGCCATCACCGACCGCAGGTGTCCGGCCAGCGCGTCGAGATCACCGACCGACGCCACATAGGGGTAGCCGGTACCCACGACATCCGCTGAACCGCCCGCATCGGTCGTCACCACCGGTGTGCCGGAGGCCATCGCTTCCAGCAGCACCCGCGGGAAGCCCTCCTCGTAGCTGGGCATGACGACGGCGTCCGCCGCCGCGTACAGCCGTGGCAGGTCGCGATTGGGCACTGCGCCCAGGAGCTGCATACGGCTGCTCCGCACCGGGTCGGCCGCCTCGCGCTCGAGGCGGGACCGCTCCGGGCCGTCTCCGGCGACGACGAGCCGGACCCGTACGCCCGAGGCCAGGGCCTCCGGCGCGTCGGAGACCATGTCGACCAGGGGTGCGAGGAGGCGGACACCTTTGCGGTATGACAGCCGGTGTACGAAGAGCACGACGAACTCGTCCTCGGCCCACCCCAGTTGTGCCCGCGCCTTGTCGCGTGCCACGCGCTCGAGAGGGGCGAAACGTCCGGCGTCGACATCGTTGTAGAGCAGCCGCATCCTGTGCCGAGGCACTCCCCACATGTCGGCCATCAAAGGGACCATGGTCTCCGGTCCGGTGACCAGGCAGTGCACCAGCCGGGCCGTGATCTTGTTGATCAGTTCGTGGGCTCTGAGCCGGACGGTCCGGCGCTGTTCGGGCGCCCGAACGCCGGGCAACCCGCTGCGCCACAGCAGGATGCGGTGGTGGTACAGCGGGCGGGTGAGAATCAGGACGATCAGGAACAGGGTGGAGTAGCGCAGAAAGTAGGTCCGGTAGCCGGCGCGCGACAGGCGGTGGACCGTGAGCGCGGTGCCCAGCACCCGGCCGATCAGGCTCCGGCCGGGGACGCGCAGCAGAAGCCGGACTCCCGCGAGTCGCGCCGGAGGTGTTCCGCGCTCGACAGCGGCCGCGACGTCCGTGCGTCGACCCAGTGCCGCCAGCAACGCCGGGATGTGTGCGAAGTGCTCGGACTCGTCGTCGGTCAGGTGGGGCACCACATAGACGAGCCGGGGACGCTCAGCGGGCCCTGGGGAGCTCGCTGAGCGGTGTGTCCTGCCGTACGGCACGCCGGTCACTGACCCAACCGCTCGAGTTGGGCCTCGTGCCGCTGAGGCACTCCCGGCAGGCGGACCGCGCCGGTGATCTTCCTGGAGTCGAACAGGAAGGCCGGCCGCTGACGGCGGCGTCCGCAGAAGTCGAGGAAAGCCCTGCTGCAGTTGACGTCGTCACTGGCGATGACGCCGCCGGCCGTCATCCGCTGCCAGGCCTGCTCGTACTCGAACAGCTGCGGCAGGTAGAGGTGGTCGCTGTCGTGGAAGAACAGGTCGATCTTCCCGACGTCGCCGAGGGCCCGGCTCAGTGACGACTCGGGCCTCCGGCGGTCGAGGATCTCCAGTTGCCACTGCGGGTGCCTGCCGACCAGCCGGCCGGCGGTGCGGTTGATGTCGAAGCTGTGCAGCACGCCCGTGCCGTTGTGTTCCAGCGCGGCGAGGAGCAGCCACGACGACCGGCCGTCGGCCACACCGGTCTCCACGACCGTCTGCGGCTTCAGCAGGCGGCCGAGCCCGTACAGGACCGCGCTGGTCTCGGCCTCCACACCGTGGGTCTGGGGGTAGAAGAGTTCGATCTCGGCGTAGCGGCGGGACAGCCGTTCGGCGACTTCCGGGTACTCGGCCAGGACCTGCCTGACTTCCTCGGGCCCCCAGCCCAGGTTCTCGAGGAAGGCGGCTGCTGCTGTGACGACGGACCCTCCGGTGCGCGTGAAGTCCATGACGGCCGGCGCCGTGTACCGCCGGATGCCGGTTCCCAGGGTCCGCATGGCGAGATATCCGCTCACCACTGATGCGACAGGCCCCACGCCGGAGTGCGTGACCCATCGACGAACCGTCGACGCTCGGCCCACGGCGACCTCCTCGATTTCTCGTTGTGTTGATGCGTTTCACAACGTAACACCCGATATAGAGGCATATGTCATGCGACGCGAGGCGACAGGGGATTGGCTGATCGTTTGGTGATGAGCCGTGGATCCCCTCAAGCAGATGACAGGGCAGGGGAGTTGGTGGAGGGGTTTGGCGGCAGCCACCCGTTCCCACAGGTCATCAGGTGTCTGAGGAGACCGACGTGTTCCTGGTCCTTGCCGGCGCGGCCTTGCCTGCAGGGCCGGCCTCACACCCCACTCCGAGCGTCAAACCATCCTGTTACCAGGGCATATACCCAGGAATGGGAGAAAATGCCATTAGTCTGGCGCCCTGACCGACCCGGACAGACCGGGTGGGAGTAGGGAAAGGAGCGTCGGCACCATGCGCGTATCCGTCATCGGCTGCGGACACCTGGGTATCCCGCACGCCGCTGCAATGGCCGAGATCGGCCACGAGGTCATCGGAGTGGACCTCGACCAGGCGAAGGTCGACCGGCTCAACGCAGGCGAGTGCCCGATCCACGAAGCGGGCCTCCCCGAGTTGCTGGCCGGCCACACCGCTTCCGGACAGCTCCGCTTCACCACCGACATGGCTGAGGCCGCCGCCTTCGCCGACGTCCACTTCCTCGCGGTCGGCACTCCTATCGACGCCGAAGGCCGCAGCTACGACACGGGCCAGGTCTTCGGCGCAGCTCGTTCCCTGGCACCTCACCTGACCCGCCCCTGCGTGATCATCGGGAAGTCCACGGTCACGGTCGGAACCAGCCGCGACCTTGCCGGCCTCCTCGCACGTCTTGCCCCTGCGGGAGAGGACGTCGAGGTCGTGTGGAACCCGGAGTTCCTGCGCGAGGGTCACGCCGTCGAGGACACCCTGCACCCCGACCGCATCGTCGCCGGCGTCCCTTCCGCCCACGCCGAGGACGTCGTGCGGGAGATCTACGCCCCGCTGCTGAAGAACCAGGTTCCGCTGTACGTCACCACTCCCGCCACAGCTGAACTGATCAAGGGCGCAGCCAACGCCTACCTCGGCATGAAGATCTCCTTCATCAACGGAGTCGCCGACATGTGCGCTGCCGCCGGCGCGGACGTCCAGCAGCTCACCGAGGCCATCGGCCTCGACCCCCGTATCGGCCGCGGGGGGCTCAACGCCGGTCCGGGATACGGAGGAGGCTGCCTCCCCAAGGACATCCGCGCCTTCACCGCCTCCGCCCTCAGCCTCGGGGCCGACGATGCCGCAGCACTCCTGCGAGCCGGCGAACAGGTCAACGAATCCCGCCCTGCCGCCGCTCTCCGCCTCATCGAAGAGACCATCGGGCGGCCGGTCGAGGGTGTACGGGTCACCGTCTGGGGCGCCGCCTTCAAGGCCGGTACCGACGACGTCCGTGAGTCGCCCGCGCTCGCAATCGCCGTGCTCATGCACCAACGCGGTGCCACCGTCACGGTCCACGACCCCCACGCAGTCCTCACCGCGAGGCGCCGCCATCCTGAACTGGACTACCACGAGGACATGGACGACTCCGTCAAGGACGCGGAACTGGTCGTACTGGCCACCGAGTGGCCGCAGTTCCGGGACGCTGACCCGAAGTACCTCACCACGCTGGCTGCGGAGTCCGTCATCGTCGACCTCCGCAACGTCATCGACGCCGACGAGTGGCGTACGGCCGGATGGACCGTTCGCCAGTTGGGCCGCCCCGCGGGCTGCTGCAGCAGCTGACCAGGTGGCGGACCGTATCCGGTTGGCGGGCGGCGTTCACAGTGCCGGGTGAAGGAGATCCGGGCCGGGCCGAGGCCGCGTGTGAGCCGGTGGAGGCATGATGCCCTGAGGGGCGTGGTGGATCAGAAGAACCCGATGGAGGCGACGAGCCGGCGGATCGTGCAGTCGCCTCCGTCGAGGTGTGGCCTCTCACGGGGCGGTGGGAGCCCGGTGTGCGCGGGCCTCGCGGGCCGCTGCCCGGTCCCCCCAGCCGATCACGCCGTCCCGCTCCGGCTGGCCTCAGAGCTGTTCGCGGGGACCGCGCTGTACACGGGGACTCGCAGAAGCCTGAGCCAGACGACGGCGGTCACGGCGACCACACTGATCAGCACGACCGGCTGCGGGACGGCCTTGAGCATGACGAGCACGGCCGTCAGGCTCGTCATCGCTGCGAAGCCTCCGATGACCACCGCCACCTGACGAACCGTCAGCCCCAGCTGCCGGAGCCGATGGGCGATGTGGTCCTTGCCGCCCTGCAGCACAGGGCGCCCCTCCCTGCGTCGCGCCACCATGACCAATCCCGTGTCCGCGGTGACCACCAGCGTGATGAGCAGCAGACTTCCGTATCCGGAGAGAGCGGTGCTGTCCTTGTGCAGGGTCATGCTCGCGGACGACACCAGGAAGCCCACGAAGAGCGCGCCCGCGTCACCGAGAAAGATGCGCGCCGGGTGCCAGTTGTGGAACAGAAATCCGGCGCAGGCCCCGGCGAGGGCGGCGGTGACCGCCGCCATGCCGACCAGTCCGGCAGTCAGCGCGGCGCAGCACAGGAATGCCGCGATGACCGCGGTCACCGTGGACACCACGCCGTCCATGTTGTCCAGCAGATTGAACGCGTTGGTGGTGAAAAGGATCCACATCACGGCGAGGACCGCGTCGACCCACGTGCCGAAGAGCACGGGATGGCCGCACCACACGACGACCACGAGCGCCGCAGCCGCCTCGACGGAGAGCCGCACCCGGATACTGAGCGGCCGGAGGTCGTCGGCGAGGCCGAGCACGGCGATCACAGCGGCACATCCGAGCACGACGCCAAGGGTTGAGTCACTGCCGCCCGCGGCGTACATCACCAGACTCGCGGAGCCCGCCGTCGCCACTGCGACAGCCATGCCGCCCAGATACGGCGTGGGGGAGACATGCACCTTACGTGCCGCGGGCTGGTCGGTGTATCCGCGCCGCACGGCGAGGAGACGCAGGGGCTCGGTCAGCAGAGCGGCGACGGCCAGAGACACCAGCCCCGCGAGTGCCGTCACCATCCATGGACTCAAACCGGACATGGACTCGCCGCCGTCGCCCGTCCGTCGGTGTCACCGGTGTGTCCTCCGTCCGTGTGACGGGAAGCCGGCTCCTGCTGCGGCATTTCACCACGGGCGTCCGCCGCGCAGTCCGCCAAGGCGTCCGCCACGGCGTCCGTGAGGATGTCGTCGAGGTTCCGGCGCGGTCGCCAGCCGGTGAGGGCCCTCAGTTTCGTCGTGTCGGGGACCCGGCGGTCCATGTCCTCGAAGCCCGGTCCGTACGCCTCGTTGTAGGAGACACGCTCCACGGTCGACGCGCTCTTCGCGCACCTGATGATGCGTGCGGCGAGATCGAGAACGCTGATTTCCTCGTCGCTTCCGATGTTGAACGTCTCTCCCTCGGCCTCCGGACGGTCGATCAGCGAGAGGAGTGCCGCGACCACGTCGTGCACATGGAGGAAGCAGCGACTCTGCCGACCGGTGCCGTAGACGGTGAGCGGTTCACCTTGTACCGCCTGTCGGGCGAATCTCGGAATCACCATGCCGTAGGCCGGGCTCTGACGGGGGCCGACAGTGTTGAAGAAGCGCACGATGGTCGCACGCAGTCCGTACTCACGGCGATACAGCTCGGCAAGGATCTCGTCCACCGCTTTGGCCGTGCTGTAGGACCATCGCGGCACGCAGGGGCTTCCCAGAATGCGGTCGGACATCTCGGTCAGCGGCCCCGACGAGTTCTTGCCGTAGATCTCCGATGTGCTGGCGAGAATGACCGGCCTGCCGTGGCGGTACGCCGCTTCGATGACGTTTTCGGTTCCCTTGGTGTTGACGGTGAAGGACCTCAGTGGTTGCTCCATGATGAGCTTCACCCCAACTGCTGCGGCCAAATGCACGACCCGGTCGCATTCACCTACCAGCTTTTCGACCAGCGGCGCATCGAGCACGGAGCCGTGGATGAACTGGAAGTGTCCGTGACTGCGTGCGCCGGCAAGGTTCTGCAGGCGTCCAGTGCTGAGATCGTCGAGTACGACGACCGGCTCGCCACGGGCCAGCAGTGCATCGACGAGATGGGAGCCGATGAATCCGGCTCCACCAGTAACCAGGTACTTCGGATGGTCCGTCACGCCGTCACTCCATGTCTGTGGGTGGGGCATTGCCAGGGTCATGTCCACCGGCGACGCAGGGCAACGATAGCCCGGAACGGCATGAACAGTGTGAATTGATTCATAGGTTAGTCCACTTGCACGTCCGCTCAGAGGACAGGATGACTCTGTTTGCCTGAAGCGGTGTCACTCCCCGGAACATGGCGGGGTGAGCCTGGCATACATGGCGCGTATTCCATCGCAGCATTCGGCAGGCGAGAGGAGAGTCAGACGTGTCGGTGTCAGCGAAAAGGGTGGTCGTCGTCGGCCAGGGGTACGTGGGTCTTCCGCTCGCCATCCGTGTGGTCGAGGCCGGGCACAACGTCGTGGGTCTCGACCTGGACGAGATGCGCGTCAAGCGCCTGGCGGCCGGTGAATCGTTCGCCGAGGACGTCACGTCCGCCCGCCTCCTGGCCGCCCTGAACTCGGGCCGCTACCTCCTCAGTACCGACTACGCGGATGCCGCGGGCTTCGACGTGTGCGTCATCACGGTGCCCACGCCGCTGAAGAACGGCGCGCCCGACCTGAGCTACGTGGAAAGCGCCGCAGAGGCGGTCGCGCCGCACCTGCGGGCGAACGCCACGGTGATCCTCGAATCCACCACGTACCCCTGCACGACTGAACACGTCGTGCGCCCGCTGCTGGAGGCGCACAGCGGACTTCGGGCCGGCGAGGACTTCTTCCTGGGGTACAGCCCGGAACGGATCGATCCGGGAAACCGGACCTGGCGGCTGGAGAACACACCCAAGGTGGTCTCCGGGATCGACGACGTCTCCCTGCGGCATGTCCAGGACTTCTACGACGATGTGGTGGAACGCACCGTCCCGGTGAGCTCACCGCGCACCGCGGAGCTGACCAAGCTCCTGGAGAACACGTTCCGTCATGTGAACATCGCCCTGGTCAATGAGCTTGCGATGTTCTGCAGGCCGCTCGGCATCGACATCTGGGAAGTGATCGACGCGGCGTCGACCAAGCCTTTCGGATTCATGCGCTTTCTGCCCGGGCCCGGCGTGGGCGGTCATTGCCTGCCCATCGACCCGTCGTATCTCTCGTGGCAGGTCAAACAGGCACTGCAGCACGACTTCCGCTTCGTGTCACTCGCCAACGACATCAACAGCCATATGCCCGATCATGTGGTTCTGCGGGTGGCCAGAGGACTCAACACGCGGCGCAAGCCGGTCAACGGAAGCCAGATCCTGGTCCTCGGGCTCGCGTACAAGAGGAACACCGGCGACATCCGGGAATCCCCTTCGCTCGCCGTCGCCCAGGGACTCCAGAAACTCGGCGCACACGTCCTCGCGGTGGAACCGCATGTGGATCCCTCGCAGTTGCCCCCGGACATTCTGTGTGTCGAACTCACCGAGGAACAGGTCGCGTCGGCCGACGCGGTGGTCGTCGCCACCGATCACGACGCTTTCGACTACGCGATGGTGGAGCGTGTGGCCCATTACGTGTTCGACGCCTGCAACCGCTGCCGTTCAGGCGCCGCCGAGCGCCTCTGAGAAGACGTCGATGTACTCCGCGGAGGAGTACTGAGGGTACCGAGTGGCCGAACACGCACGCCGTGCGTCTGAAATTCTCGGTGCCGACCCTAAGGTGACTGTGCAATTAATCGCTCCGATCGGGGAAGATCTTGGATTTGCATCAATACCTACGAGTCCTTTCCCGCCGATGGCGCGTCATTGCCCTCATGGCCTTGCTGGGAACGGCGGCGGGTGTCCTCGCAAGTGGCCTTGCCACTCCCGAGTACCGGGCGACGACGACCCTCTTCGCCACCCTTCAAAGCGGCGACGACACGTCCCAGCTCAACCAGGGGAACTCGTTCACCCAGGCAAGAGTTCAGTCGTACGCCGACATCGTGGCGAGTCCTGAGGTGACCACACCGGTCGTGAAAGCCCTCAAGCTGAAAATGACGCCGAGCGAACTGGGCTCGCGGGTCTCGGCCGAGGCTCCGGTCAACACCGTGCTGGTCCATCTGACGGTCACCGACACCCGTGCGGCACGAGCCGCCCGGATCAGCAATGCCGTCGCCGGCCGCTTCGCCCAGGTGATCAGGGAGCTGGAAAGTCCCAACGGGGACACGACCGAGTCCCCGGTGCGGCTCACCGTCATCCAGCCCGCGAGCGTGCCGTCCGCCCCTTCGTCACCGAAGACGACGCTCAACGTCGCACTCGGCCTGGCCGTGGGCCTGGTCCTCGGCCTGGGGATCGGCGTCGCGCTGGAGACCGTGGACACGTCGATGCGGGACTCCAAGGCCCTGGCCGAGTGCCTGGCGGCCGCCGGCGGGCCACCTGTGCTGTCGAGCATCGTGCACGACTCGCGAGCCTCGCGGCGCCCGGTCTCCCTGCGCGACGACACGCACAGCACCCGTGCGGAGGGCTTCCGGAAGCTGCGGGTCAATCTGCAGTTCGCCGAAGTGGGCAAACGGCCGAAGATCATTGCCGTCACCAGCCCGTTGCCGCGTGAGGGCAAGAGCAGCGTGTCGGTCAACCTCGCCGCCACACTCGCCGAGGAAGGGGCGAGGGTGTGCCTGATCGACTGCGACCTGCGCCGTCCCTCCGTCCACTCGGCCCTCGGCCTGGTCAGGGACGCCGGGCTGACCACTGCTCTGGTGGGCAGGGCCGGGGTGCGTGAGGTGCTGCAGTCGGCAGGGTCCTTCTCGGTCCTCACCAGTGGGATGATCCCGCCGAACCCGACCCAGATCCTCGGCGGTGCGAAGTTCGCGTCGTTGCTGCAGGACCTCGCCGAGGACTTCGACCACATCGTCGTGGACACCGCTCCGGTGCTTCCGTTCGCCGACACCCCGGCGATGGCGCAGGCCGTCGACGGCTACCTGCTCGTCGCACGTGCCGGACGGACGAGCAGGGGCCAGGTACTCGACGCCCTGCGCATCCTCGAACGCGTCAACGTGCCCGTACTGGGAGCCGTCCTGAACGCGGCTCCGGCACGAGGCGACGGCGAGGCGCACGGCTATGCGTACCGCTACCAGCCGAAGCCCGACTCGGCAGGCCGCCTGTCGGCGCTCGTGTCGACGCGCCTGGCGTCCGTGGTCCCCCGCCGTGGACCGTCCGCCGACGGTGACAGGGCGTCGACGTCGGCCAGGACGCGGTCGTAGAACCGGACGGGCGGCCACGGCCCTCGGCCCGTGCCGTCCCGTGAAGTCCGGCGATGCCCAACAGGGCGTCGCCGGACTTTGCCGTTTCGGGGGTGCTGGGCGCCCGCCTGCTGCGGACATGCAGTACGGGCGGCTGCGCCATTGGGACGACCGCCGCCGGCCGGTCCGGCGGGCACGCCCGAGCCGGCCGGGCCCGTGTGCCAGTGTGCAGCCATGCGGCTTGCGTTCCTGGTCCCCGTGGCGACCGTCGCCCTGTTCGTCGGCTCGTGCGACACGGGCGACGGAGCCGTGGAGAACCGACGGGGCATGTCCGGGCAGACAGCGGCACGGGTCGAGCCGTTGACGGTGCGGGTCGTCGAGACCCTGCCTCATGATCCGACGGCTTTCACCCAGGGCCTGGAGATGGCCCACGGCAAGCTCTACGAGAGCACGGGCCTGCCCGGCCGCTCGACGATCCGGACCGGTCGGCCCGGCGCCCCGCCGGCACAACGCACCGAACTGCCCGAGGAGTTGTTCGCCGAGGGAATCACCGTCATGGGACCGACGCTGTGGCAGCTCACCTGGCAGAACGGCGTCGCCATCGAGCGGGACGCCGGAACGCTGGAGGAACTGCGCCGGGTGCCGTACGAGGGGGAAGGCTGGGGGGTGTGCCACCAGCGGCACCGCGATCGGCTCGTGACGAGCGACGGCACCTCCCGGCTCGTCTTCCGGGACACCCGGACTCTGGAGAAAAGGGGCGAGGTCGCCGTCACCGCCCGGGGAAAGCCGGTGGGAAGGCTGAACGAGCTGGAATGCGTCGGCGACATCGTGTACGCGAACGTCTGGCCCACCGATCGGATCGTACGCATCGACGCCGGCTCCGGTGAGGTGACCGGTGACATCGCCGTACCGGCACTGCTCAGCGACGCCGAGAGACGGCACGCGGACGTCCTGAACGGCATCGCCGCGGTTCCCGGGACCGAGCAGTTCCTGCTGACGGGCAAGTGGTGGCCCAAGATGTTCCGGGTCTCGTTCGTCTCCGCGGCGGCCGGCAAGGGGTAGCCGCCATGGCGGGGACATCCTCAGCTGTTCAGCGCCGTCGCCAGTTGGGCCCGGGAGCGGACGTCCAGCTTCTGGTAGATGCGGGTCAGCCTCGCCTCCACCGTCTTCACACTCAGGTACAGCTTCGCCGCCGCCTCCTGGTTGCTCGCTCCCTGGCCCACCAGCCTCGCCAGTCGCAGCTCCGCGTCGGTGAGGGCCGACAGAGCGCCGCCCCGCGGGGGCACCGTCTCCGCCGGGGGCGTCGGGCTCTCCGTCGCGAGTGCCAGCCACGGTGTGGCGCCCGCCCGTTCGAAGACCGCGGCAGCGGCCTGCAGCGCGCTCGCGGCCGCCGACCGTCTGCGGCGGCGGCGCTCGACACGGGCCAGTGTGATCAGCGCCCGGCCGCGCTCCAGCGGAAGCCCTGCCGCGCCGTACCGTTCGGCGACCTCCGTCAGCAGCGACGCCGCCTCGTCCGGGCAGCCGCTCGCGGCGAGGAGGACGGCATGCGCCCGGTCGCAGCCGAGCAGCACCGTCGTGCGGCCGAGCCGGTCGGCCACCGGGCGGACGTCCGCGAGCAGCGCCTCCGCCTCGTCCAGGGCGTCGACCGCGACCAGGGCCTCGGCGAGCTCCTCGTGCCAGCGCAGCATCGACGGGTCGACGGTCGCCTGGGCATGCTCGCCGGTCTGCACCCGGCGCAGCGTCTCCAGCGCGGTGGCGACGTCACCGGAGAGCAACTGGACCCGGCCCAGCGCGTAGAGGCTGCGGGACAGGAAGACGTGGTCGCCCTCCTCCTCCGAGGCCTGCGCGCTGCGCCGCGCGTAACTGGCGGCACGCGCGAAACTTCCGCCGGCCGTCTCGGCGAGGGCCAGCGCGTACCAGGCGGGACCCGGCGACAGCCCGGCCTCCAGCGTCAGGGCGAGCGACCGTCCGGCGTGTGCGAGTGCGGCGGAGCACTGGCCCCGCCGCGCTTCGACCTCCGCGAGCGTGCGGAACAGTTCGATGGCGTCCTCCACCGAACCGCGGCGTTCGACGAGCGGCAGCAGCGCCCCGAGCTGGTCGCGGGCATCGGTGAGGCGGTCGTCGAACATCGCATGGCGGATCGTCAGGATCTGGGCGGCGTTGCGGACGCCGAGCGGGCGCTCCACCCTTTCGAGGGCGCGCGCCTCGGCGAGTACGCGCTCCGCGTCCGGCGATCCGAGCACCCGGTCCATGCGTGCCTGCACCGTCAGTGCCTTGGCCGCAGTGGCACGGTCGCCCACCGACGCCGCGAGCGCGGCCGACTCCACGGCCGCCGCGCGTGAACGCACCGGATCGCCGTCCGCCAGCACGTACTTGACCGCCAGCCGCAGCTGCACGGCGGCGCGCAGCGCCGTGTCGCCCTCCGAGTCCTCCATCGCGTGGACATAGATCTCGTCGAGGTCCGTCAGCCCCTGACCCGCGGTGTCCAGCACCGCGAGCCGGGCCCGCACCCGGTCGGCCGGGGACGCGTCCCGAGCCAGCAGGTCCGTCGCCGCACGCATCGCCAGGTCGGCGCGTGCCGCGCGGGCCGCCTCCTCCGCCGCGTCGACGAGCCGCGCGATGCGCTGCGGGCCGTGCAGGCCCGGCGTGGACTCGGCGGCGAGCAGGGCGAGTTCGGCGGCGAGCGTGCTGTTGCCGCGCCGCCGCGCCGTCTCCGCGGCGGCCGACACCTCCGCGGCCAGCCCCTCGTCGGGGACGTCGGTGGCCAGTGCCCGGTGCCGTACGGCCTCGACCGGGTCGTCGACGACCCCGGCGAGCGCCGCGTGGCCCGAGCTGCGCTCGGTCCAGCAGGCGTCGTGCACCAGGGTCGAGGGCAGGAGGCCGGCCGAGAAGGCGACCGTGCCGTCCTCCGTGAGCCGGATCAGCGACGCGCGTTCGGCTGCCGCCAGATCCGCCTCGGCGGTCGGCCGCCCGGCCCGGCGGATCAGCGAGGCCGACGGCCGCAGGGCGAGCGCCGCGAGCAGGAGGGTCGCGCGGACGTCCGGCGGGACGGCGCCGAGCAGCGCACGGGCGAGGTCCCGGGCGCGCCCCGACAGCGACAGGGACTCGGCGTGGTGCACCGGTGTGCGTGCGTCCGCGAGGGAGCGGCCTACGGCCAGCGCGAGCCGTGGGTTGCCGCCGCTGGCCTTGTGGATGCGGCCCGCCATGCGGGCGGGCAGCCGGTGGTGGATGAGGAGTTCGGCGATCTCGTCGGCCTGCAGGGGCGGCACGTTGAGCACATCGGCCTCGGACGGTTCCCAGAGCGGCTCCGCCGTCGCTCGTGGTCCGGTCCCCCCGTCGGACGGGTCGCCGCCCGTGCCGTACGCGGCCGGGATGTCGACGGCGACGGCCCTCAGTCCGGGGGGCGCCAGACGGAGCGCGAACCGGAGCAGATCGGCGCTCGCCGGGTCGATGCACTGGACGCCGTCGAGCACCAGAAGAGCGGGCCCGCGCGCGGCCACGGTGCGCAGGATGCGGGCGATGGCCAGACGCAGGGCGACCGGGTCCCAGCCGCCGTCCGGCATCGGCGCCTCACGGCACAGCATGGCGACGGCGGCACGCTGCGGGCCGGGCAGGTCCGCGAGGACGTCCCCCTCGGGGCCCGGACCCTGCGCGGGCAGGGCGGCGACGGAGGCGATGAGCGCGGCCGCGGCCGCACCGGGGATGCCGCGGTCGGCCGGCAGCGCGGCCAGCCAGAGCACGGTCTCGCCCCGCGCCTCCGCGCGTGCGGCGGCGGACAGCGCGACCTCCGTCTTGCCGACTCCCGGGGGACCGGTGAGCAGCGCACGGCCACCAGTGCTCAGCACACGGTCCAGGCGGGCGAGCAGTTCCGCGCGGCCGACCGGCTCGGCGCGGTATGCGGCCGATGTCATGAGCCCACCACCACCCTCCGGCGTGCGCGGGCCCCCTGCCCGTTCGAGCAGAGGATACGAACCCTGTCCCCTCAGTCCAGGCCCGTCGTCCGGCATGCGGACAGGTCTGGACTTACACAGCCGGACGGCGCGCCCCCGGATCAAGCCGGGAACGCGCCGTGACCTGCGGTGATGCATCCGATCGGGTGGATCAGAAGGTGAGGCTCCAAGAGTCGATGTAGCCGGTGTCACCCGAGGCCACATCGCGGACCTGGAGCTTCCAGGTGCCGGCCGCGACCTCGCTGGAGGCGTCGACGGTGTAGGTCGCGAGGACGTTGTCGGCGCTGTCCGAGCCGGAGGACGCCTTGAGGTTGCGCACCGTGCCGTCGGGGGCGATCAGGTCGATCACCAGGTCGCCGCGCCAGGTGTGCTTGATGTCCACGTCGACCTTGAGGGCGGCGGGGGCGTTGCCGGTGCGGTCCGTGACCGCGATCGACGAGGTGACGGTCGAGTTGTCCGCGATCGTCACGTTGTTCGTGTTCGTGTAGACCGAACCGCCGGGGGTGGTGCCGGAGACGGCGTTCACCGTCTTGGTCGCGTCCGCGATGCCGGCGCCGCAGCCGCCCGTGCACGTGCCGGGCAGCGGCCTGGCGTTGGCCTTGATGGCGGACTCGATGTCGGCCGGGGTCAGCGTGGGCTTGGCGGACTCCAGCAGCGCGGCGAGGCCGGCGATGTGCGGGGCGGCCATCGACGTGCCCTGGTAGGGCTTGTAGTTCTCGGTCGACTGGGTGGTGGTGCCCGAGTTGAGCGTCGAGAGGATGCCGTTCTCCGGGGTGGTCACCGTGCCGGGGGTGTCCGTGGCGCGGCGGGTCTCGCCGCCGGGCGCGGAGACGTCGACGATGGTGCCGTAGTTGGAGTAGAACGACCGGTTGCCCTCGCGGCTGGTGGACGCCACGTTGATGATGTTCGCGCAGTTGGCGGGGGTGAAGCCGGAGGCGTTGGTGTTGCTGTTGCCCGCCGCGACGACCACGGTGGTGCCGCGGGAGACGGCGCCGTTGATCGCGTTCTGGTAGATGCTCGGGCAGGTGCTGCTGGCGCCGCCGAGGCTCAGGTTGATGACCTTCGCCGGGGTCGCGTTGGCCGGGATGCCCGGCACGGAGCCGCCGGAGGCCCAGGTGATGGCGTCCGCGATGTCAGAGGAGGAGCCGCCGCACTTGCCGAGCACGCGGACGTGCTGGACCTTCGAGCCGTACGCGATGCCCGCGACGCCCTTGGCGTTGTTCGTCGTCGCCGCGATGGTGCCCGCGACGTGCGTGCCGTGCCACGAGGAGTTGCTTGCCCGCGAACCGGTGCCGCACTCGCCGTCGGTGGCGTTCCAGTCGCCCTCGTCCTTCGGGTTGCTGTCGCGGCCGCCGCCGTCACGGGCGTCGGTGGAGCTGGAGATGAAGTCGTAGCCGGCGACGGTGTTCGCGGCGAGGTCGGTGTGCGCCGCGTACCCGGTGTCGATGACGGCGACGGTCACGCCGCTGCCGGTGGTCTTGTCCCAGGCGCCGGGCACGTTCATGCCGCCGGTGGCCTCGAAGAGGTCCCACTGCTTGGCGTACTCGGTGTCGTCGGGGGTGACGGCCATCGCGTAGGCGCGGATGTCCGCCTCCACGGAGGCGACCTGCGGGTCGGCGCGGAACGCGTCCATGACCTCGGCCAGGTCCTTCGTGGACGCCTCGCCCCCGAGGTCGACCAGGGCCGAGCCGCCCGCGAGCCGGCGCTCGAACGACAGGCTCTCGCCGGTCGTCCCGGCCTTCTCGGCCGCGTCGCTCCTGGCCGCCGTGTTGGACGTGGCCTCGGCGGCCTGGGACTTGTAGGTGACGATGACCTTCTCCACCGGCGCGGCCGGAGGGGTGGTCATCGCCTGCGACGCCGGGGCGGGCTTCGGCGCGGGAGTCGCTGGCGTTGCGGCAAACGCCACGGAAGTCGTCGCGGCAACGCCGGCGAGCGTGGCGCTCGCTGCCGCGACGGCTATGAGTCTCCGCCTGGAACCGTTCAAGGTGTTCCTCTCGAATGACGGTTTCTTTCGCCGAGCGGGCGGCGCGGGAACCGCGGTCGCGGTGTGGGGGTGCTTACCGCGATTCCCCGGGCCGGGTAGCCCGCGCGCCGCCGCCGGCACGACGGCCCCCCTCTTCGGGGCCGTACCGGCAGAGCCCGATCTGCATGCACCTGACAGGCAAGGCGTGGAGCTCGCGAGTCAGGGTCGGCGGGATCTGCCGGTGCGGCAGACAGTAGGAAAACCTGAGGTGAACGCGATACGGGGAAAACCCTTGTCCCCCTCGCCGCTCCCGAGGGGGAGGGAGGGGGACGGGGTGTCAAGGGCGGGAAACGGCCGGGGAAACAGCCAGCCGCCCGCGGCCTGTGGCCGACGGGCGGCTTGCCCTTTCCCGTTCTGTCCGAGCCGAGGGGGCCCGGCCCGCTCGTCTCCACACCGGCGACGTCGCCGTTGTGGAGACGAGCTCACACGTCGCCGAGGTCCGAACTCAGCCAGTGCTGCGGCCGCATGTGGACGACCACCTGATCACCGTGGTTCTTCCAGGCGAAGTCGACGTAACCCTCGACCTTCTCGGCCGGAAGGTAGCGGGCGGAGATCTCGACCAGCTGCTCCCGCGTGGCCGGCACGGTGTCGATGACAGGGCCCTCGACCGACACGTACCGGATGGTGGGCTCCACACGGTCGACCATGAGGCTGAACCGCCCCGCCCGCGCGATCAGCTGCCCCTTGCGGGAGTCGCGGCCCGTCATGATCCATACGTCGCCGCCCGGGGCGTACTGGTACCAGATGGGCACCGTGAGCGGCGCCCGCCCGCCGTCGTCGCCCGAGTCGACCGCGAGCGCGGCGATATGGGGTTCGGCGAGGAACTGCTCACGCTCGTCACGGGAGAGGGCCACGACACACTCACTCCTTCGGTACGCACAGCACGGAAGACGTCGGACTCCGGGAACGGAGCGCCTTTCGCCCCAACGCCCTTGCCACGCCGGTCATTCCGGCGTACGCGGCCCGTTGCGCGTCAGACGATGTTCTCCGCGATCTCCGCCTGCTCGCGGGCGTTGCCGTACGCGGCGGGCGTGCTGTACGTACGCCGGGCGACGAACCACCACACGGTGGCCAGGACCAGCACGGCCACCAGCGCGATCGAGGCGTAGTTCATCGAGTCGACCGTCACCGGACTCGACTGCGGCAGGCAGAACAGGACCGTCACACACGCCACCCACACGACGGCGACCCAGCCGATCGGCCTGCTCCAGCGGCCCAGACTCCACGGACCCGGCCGGAAGCGGTCACCCGCCCGCAGTCGGAGGTAGACCGGGATCGCGTACGCCGGGGTGATGCCGATGACGTTGATCGCCGTGACCGCGCCGTACGCGGTCGCCGAGTACAGCGACGGCAGCGCCAGCACACAGGCGAAGCCCACCGACAGCCACACCGCGGGCACCGGCGTCTGCGTACGGCTGCTGACCTTGCGCCACAGCGCGGAACCGGGCAGGGCGTTGTCCCTGCTGAACGCGAACACCATGCGGCTCGCCGCCGCCACCTCCGCGTTGCCGCAGAACAGCTGCGCGACGATCACCACGAGCAGCAGGGCGGACGCGGCGCCGCTGCCGAGCGCGTCGATCAGGATCTGCGCCGGCGGCACACCGGTCGCGGTCTCCTGGGTGCCCGCGTAGTCCTGGATGGCGAAGGTCAGGCCCGCGAGCAGTGCGAAACCCGCGATCCACGACACCCAGATGGAACGGACGATGCCCTTGGCCGCGCTGACCGAGGCGTTCGACGTCTCCTCCGACAGATGCGCGGAGGCGTCGTAGCCGGAGAACGTGTACTGCGCCAGCAGCAGACCGATCGCTGCCACGTAGAGCGGGTTGTCCCAGCCCGTGTCGTTCACGAACTCGCCGAAGACGAACTCGGGCGACTGGTGGTCGGACGGGACGATCGCCAGGGCGCCGACGATCAGGGCGACACCTGCCAGATGCCACCACACGCTGATGGAGTTGAGCAGGCTCACCAGCCGCACACCGAACAGGTTCAGCGTCGCGTGCAGCAGCAGGATGCATACGAAGATCAGCATCGTGGAGCCGGGTGTCGGCTCCACGCCCCACTGCAGATTGAGGAAGGCGCCCGTGAACAGGGCGCAGCCGTAGTCGATGCCGGCAATCGCGCCCAGCAGGCCGAGCAGGTTCAACCAGCCCGTGTACCAGCCCCACTTGCGGCCGCCGAGCCGGTCCGCCATGTAGTACAGCGCGCCCGAGGTCGGGTACGCACTCGTGACCTCGGCCAGCGCCATGCCGACGCACAGCACGAAGAGCCCGACGCCCGCCCAGCCCCAGAGCATCACCGCGGGACCGCCGGTGCCCAGGCCGAAGCCGTAGAGCGTCATGCATCCCGACAGGATGGAGATCACCGAGAAGCTGATCGCGAAGTTGCCGAAGCCGCCCATGCGGCGGGCGAGGACCGGCTGGTAGCCGAGTTCGCGAAGCCGCTCCTCCTCGTCCCTGGGCGGAACCCGGCCGGAGCCGGACCGGCCCGTCGCGGGCGGCGGCGACGGCGGGGGCGGCGGGGACGGCGGCGACGGCGGGGACACGGACAACGGGAACACCTCCGGGGAAAAGGCGATGCACGGAGTGGAACGGGGGAGCGGATCGGCGGATCGAGGCCGGATCGGGGGGGCGGCCTCGCCAGGCACGGGCGACGCCTTGCGGACTCGGCCCTAGGGACCGGGGCGCGTCTCCCGGGCCGCGGTGAGACACCGGGACCGGGCGCGCAGGAACACCTCCTTCGCCAGCGAGGCGTCCTGGGGATCACGGGTGCGGTACGACCACGGCGGCGGCGTGTAGTACGGGCCGAGCGCCTCGAACACCCGGCCCGCCTCGGCGAACTGCTGCGCACCCCACAGCGCGTGCGCCAGATGACCGAGGTCAAGCAGCGAACGGCGGGCCGGGTCCGCAGCGTCGAACCATCCGGCCAGCGCCGCCCGCGCCTCCCGCGCCGCGTCGTCGGTCACCCAGTGCAGGTCGAGCGCCTTCTCGTGGCCGTGTTCACGGCGGTAGCGCTCCACCCGCACGTACAGCGGGAGCACCTTCACCGCCGACCCGGGCGGAGCCGATGACGACGCCCACTGGACGAAGTTGAACGCGTCGGACAGATGCCCCCCGGACCGGCGGCCGTACACGAACTGCAGCATCCGGTGGTACGCCTCGCGGTTGTGCGGATCGCGCTTGTCCGCCTGGGCCAGCAGGCCCCACGGGCCGGGGAAGAGCATCGGACCCGGCGGCGCCGCGCGGTGCTCCTCCAGCCGCTGCCCCTCGTCGAGCTGCGCCAGGGCCAGCAGGCACACCCAGGGCACCGGGTCCTCGGGAGCGGCATGCGCCGCCGCACGGCAGCCCTCCCAGCCCTCCTGCCACAGTTCGCCGGTGCGGTGATGCCCCTCGCGGTGCGCCCGCAGAGCGCGCTCCACGACCACACGGCAGTGCATGACGGCCGCCGCGGGACTCTCCGGCTCCTCCGCGCGCCATGCCTGGACCGTGTCGGATCCGGCGGCGACAGCGGCCAGCACCTGCGTCCGCTGGGTCCACACCGCCCAGTCCGTCGTGTCCTCCAGCAGATTCCGCATCGCCAGCCAGCGGCCGGTGCGCAGGTCCTGGAGGGCGGCCCGGAGCCCGCCGTCGTGACCGGCCGGGTGGTACACCGGCCTGAAGTCGTCCTCGGCCATCAGCCGGTCCTCCCGTGCCGGGCCGTCCGGGGCTCGGCGGTCACGGCCCTGACCCTTCCGGTCCCCTCGGTCCGTGGCAGCGCTCGGGCGGTGAACATAAGCTCATGGGGCCTCTTGGGGAGATGGGGAGAGGTGAGGCGTGCGCGTGTGTCCGGCGAGGCATCGGCGTCCAGCGGACCGGGGACGTCCGGGGTGGCCGGTCGCCGCGGGCGAGGAGCCGGACGACCGGCAGCGCACCGGCCGTCCGTTGTGCGGGGGCAGACGTCCGGTGGTCGGCCCGGACGCCGGCAGGCGATGTCACACCGACGGGGAGCTGCGCCGGCCCCCCGTTCCGTTTGCCGTGACGCGCCGATCTTACTCAACCACTCGAACAGATCAAGGAGTTGATTGATGTATCCGTGGGAGGGGAGGCCGGTCGGACCTTGACGCGGACGGCGGGCTGCACCACGCTCTTCGGCAGCGATCAAGACGTCGATCAAGGTTTCTACGAGCGGAGAACGGGGTGGCCGTGACAGGCCCTGTGCTTGCCGTCGACCAGGGAACGTCCGGGACGAAGGCGCTGGTCGTCTGCCCCGAGCGGGGCGTCATCGGCAGCGGCTTCGCACCGGTCGCGCCGCGCTACGGGCCCGGCGGCCGTGTCGAGGTGGACCCCCGTGCGCTGCTCTCCTCCGTCGTCGACGCCGGGCGCCAGGCGCTCTCCCGCGCGGGCGAACCGGTGCTGGCCGTCGGCCTCGCGAACCAGGGCGAGACCGTCCTGGCCTGGGACCCGGCCAGCGGCGAGCCGCTCACCGACGCCATCGTCTGGCAGGACCGCCGCGCCGCGCCGCTCTGCGACGAACTCGCGCCGTACGCAGAAGAGTTGAGGCAGCTGACCGGACTGCCGCTCGACCCCTACTTCGCCGCCCCGAAGATGGCGTGGATCCGCCGCGAGCTCACCCGCGACGGTGTCGTCACGACCAGCGACTCATGGCTCGTGCACCGGCTCACCGGAGCGTTCGTCACCGACGCCGCCACCGCGGGCCGGACCCAGCTCCTCGACCTCGACACCACCGACTGGTCGCCGCGAGCCCTCGACCTCTTCGGTCTCGCGGGTGAACGGCTCCCCGAAGTCGTCGACGCGGACAAGCCGGTCGGCGTCACGACCGCGTTCGGCCCCGGCATCGCCCTCACCGGCCTGCTCGTCGACCAGCAGGCCGCGCTGCTCGCCCAGAGCGTCACCGAAGCGGGCACCGCCAAGTGCACCTACGGCACCGGCGCGTTCCTGCTGGCGCAGACCGGGCCGACGCCCCGCCGTGCCACGACCGGTCTCGTCAGCTGCGTCGCCTGGCGGCTCGGCGGACGCACCAGCTACTGCCTCGACGGCCAGGTCTACACGGCCGCGTCCGCCGTGCGCTGGCTCACCGACCTCGGCGTCATCTCCGGCGCGGCCGACCTCGACCCGGTCGGCTCCGCCGTCCCCGACAGCGGCGGCGTCACCTTCGTCCCCGCGCTCGCAGGGCTCGCGGCACCCTGGTGGCGCGGCGATCTGCGCGGCTCGCTCACCGGACTCGGTCTGGACACCGGACCCGGGCACCTCGTCCGCGCCCTGTGCGAGGGCATCGCCGCCCAGGTGGCCGGGCTCACCGACGCCGTGGCCGCCGACCTCGGCACCCCCCTCACCTCGCTGCGCGTGGACGGCGGTCTCACCCGCTCCGCACTGCTCATGCAGACCCAGGCCGACCTGCTCCAACTGCCTGTGGAGGTATCGGCGTTGCCCGACGCGACCGCCCTCGGCGTCGGCGCCGTGGCCCGCCTCGGCACGGACCCGGCACTGACACCGGGGCAGGCCGTCCCGCAGTGGGCGCCGTCCGCCGTCTACGAGCCGCGGATCGGTGCCGACCAGGCCGCCGAGCGGCTCGCGCGCTTCCGCGCCGAGGTGGACGCCCTGCTGGAGCGCTCGCCTGCGACGGAAACCGCCGTATGACCGTCACGACCAGCGGCGAGCTGCCCGGCAGCCTCTACGACGTCGTCGTCGTGGGCGCCGGTGTCGTCGGCGCCGCCATCGCCCGCGAACTGGCCCGGTACCGGCTGCGCACCGCCCTGGTCGACGCGAGCGACGACGTGGGCAACGGCACGTCCAAGGCCAACACCGCCATCCTCCACACCGGTTTCGACGCCGTCCCCGGCTCCCTGGAGGCCCGGCTCGTCCGCGAGGGACAGCGCCGACTCGCCGCCTACGCCGCCGAGAGCGGCATCCCCGTCGAACCCGTCGGCGCGCTCCTCGTGGCCTGGGACGAGGAGCAGCTCACCGCCCTGCCCCGGCTCGCCGACAAGGCCGTACGCAACGGCTGCCACGACACGCGCCTGCTGGACGCGGCCGAGACCTACCGCCGCGAACCGCGCCTCGGCCCCGGCGCGCTCGGCGCCCTGGAGGTCCCCGGCGAGGCGGTGATCTGCCCCTGGACCACGACGCTCGCCTACGCCACCCAGGCCGTACGCGCCGGAGTCGCCCTCCACCTCAACTGCCGGGTGGAGTCGGTCACCGGGGGAGCGGTCCACGAACTGTCCACCGAACGCGGCCTGTTGCGCACCCGCTACCTCGTCAACGCGGCCGGGCTCCACGCGGACGAGATCGACCGCCTGCTCGGCCACGACGACTTCACCGTCACCCCGCGCCGCGGCCAGCTGATCGTCTACGACAAGCTCGCCCGCCCCCTCGTCCGCCACATCCTGCTGCCCGTGCCGACGGCGCTCGGCAAGGGTGTGCTCGTCGCACCCACGGTGTACGGCAACGTGCTGCTCGGCCCCACCGCCGAGGACCTCGACGACAAGCGGGCGACCGGCTCCACGGCGCAGGGACTCGCACTCCTCCGCGAGAAGGGCCGGCGCATCCTGCCCGACCTGATCGACGAGGAGGTCACCGCCGTCTACGCCGGACTGCGCGCCGCCACCGGGCACGAGGACTACCGCATCCGCTCCCGTTCCGCGCAGCGTTACGTCACCGTCGGCGGCATCCGCTCCACCGGGCTGACCGCATCGATGGCCATCGCCGCGTACGTCGTGGGGCTGCTTCGCGACGCGGGACTCGATCCCGGACCCGCCCGGTCCCTGGAACCCGTGCGCATGCCCAACATCGGCGAGGCGTTCCCGCGCCCGTACCAGCGAACCGATCTGATCGCCGCCGACCCCGAGTACGGCACGATCGTCTGCCACTGCGAGCGCGTCACCCGCGGCGAGATCCGCGACGCCCTCACCGGCACGCTGCCTCCCGCGTCACTCGACGGTCTGCGGCGGCGCACACGCGCCCGCGGCGGCCGCTGCCAGGGGTTCTTCTGCGGCGCCGCCGTCCGTGACCTCTTCGACGCCCACCGCGCCGGCGAGTCGGCGGGCGGGGGCACCCGATGAGCCGCCGTGACCTCCCGCGCGGGGGAGCCCGATGAGCCGCCGTGAGCTCGCCGGTGACGCTGCGGCCGGCCCGCAGCCGCGCCGCCGCGAACGCGCTGTCGACGTGCTCGTCGTCGGCACCGGCCCGGCGGGCCTCGCCGCGGCCGCCCGGCTCGCCGCCCACGGCGCGGGCAAGGTCGAAGCCATCGAACGCGACCAGGATCCCGGCGGCATTCCCCGCCACTCACCCCACCGGGGCTTCGGCCCTCGCCACCGCCTTCTCGACGGGCCCTCCTACGCCCGCGTCCTCGTCGACGCCGCCACAGCGGCCGGGGCCGTGCTGCGCACCTCGGCCACCGTCACCGACTGGGCCGGGCCGCTCACCCTCGACCTCACCACCCCCGCGGGACTGGAACGGGTCACCGCGCGGGCCGTCGTCCTCGCCACCGGCGCCCGCGAACGCCCCCGCAGCGCCCGCCTCGTCCCCGGCACCCGGCCGGACGGCGTGCTCACCACCGGTGAACTCCTGCGCTGTGCACACCGGTTCGGCCGCCGCGTCGGCAGCCGCGCCGTCGTCGTCGGCTCCGAGCCCGTCGCGCTCACCGCCGCCCGCACCCTGCGCGGGACCGGCACCCAGGTCGTCGCGCTCGTCACCGACCGGGAGCACGGCCCGCCGCAGTCCCCGCGCCATCGCGTCCCGGTCCTGACCGGCACCACGGTCGCCGAGCTGACCGGACGCGGCAGGCTCACCGGCGTACGGCTGCTCGGCCCGGACGGCGTCCTGCGCCTGATCGCCTGCGACACGGTGGTCTTCACCGGCGACTGGATCCCCGACCACGAACTGGCCAGGCACGGCGGCGTACCGCTCGACCCCGCCACCCGTGGCCCGGCGGTCGACACCGCCCTGCGCACGGCACGGCCCGGGGTCTTCGCCGCGGGCAACCTGCTGCGCGGGACCGAACCAGCCGCCACGGCCGCCGACGAGGGCCGGCACGCCGCCACGGCCGTCCTGCGCCACCTCGGCGGCTCACCCTGGCCGGGTACGGGACCGCGCCTCCGGTGCGAGCCGCCGCTGCTGGGGATCACCCCGAACCTCCTCCCTGCCGCCGGCCCCCCGCCTCCGCACGGCCGCTTCCTGCTGCGCACGGCGCAACGCCTGCCGCACGCCGTCCTCGTCGTGGAACAGGGCGGCCGACTGCTGCACCGGCAACCGCTGCTCGGCACCGCCGTGCCCGACCGGGCCGTCCACCTGTGGGCGGGCTGGCTCGGCGGCGTGGACCGGGACGGCGGCGAGATCCGCGTCAGCGTCATGTCCGATTTCCGCCAGCCGGGGACCGCGGAGCCCCCGATACTGGCCCCATGACCATCGACGGCGGCGGAACGGCCGACGGGTGCCCCGCGCGGCCACTGCCCGAGGACGGCCACACCGGGGCTCTCACCGAGGACAGCAGGTACCAGGCGGTGACCAGCCGCGACGCCCGCTTCGACGGCGTGTTCTTCTTCGCCGTCTCCACCACCGGCATCTACTGCCGCCCCAGCTGCCCCGCGGTCACGCCCAAACGCCGGAACGTCTCCTTCTACCGCACCGCCGCTGCCGCCCAGAGCGCCGGATACCGCGCCTGCCGCCGCTGCCGCCCCGACGCCGTGCCCGGCTCCGCCGAATGGAACGTCCGCGCGGACGTCGTCGGCCGCGCCATGCGGCTCATCGGCGACGGCGTCGTGGACCGCGAGGGCGTCGCGGGACTCGCCACCCGCCTCGGCTACAGCGCCCGCCAGGTGCAGCGCCAGCTCAACGCCGAACTGGGCGCGGGGCCCATCGCGCTGGCCCGCGCGCAGCGCGGTCACACCGCACGCGTCCTGCTGCAGACGACGACGCTGCAGGCCGCGGAGATCGCGTTCGCGGCCGGGTTCGCGAGCGTACGGCAGTTCAACGACACCATCCGCGAGATCTACGCCGCCACCCCCAGTGAGCTGCGGTCCGCCCGCCCGGGGCGCGCCCTCCCGCAGGGCGGGGGAGCGGGCGTTGCGCTGCGGCTGGCCTACCGGGGCCCGTACGCCGCCCGCGACATGCTCGACCACCTGGCGGCCCGCGCCGTCCCGGGCGTCGAGGAAGTCGTCGGCGACGACGGCTCGCGCACCTACCGGCGCACCCTGCGCCTGCCCTGCGGTGCCGCCGTCGCCGAGGTGTCCGAACGGCCGGGTCCCGGCGGCTGGCTGGAGTGCCGCCTGCACCTCGCCGACCTGCGCGACCTGACCACGGCGACGCAGCGCGTGCGCCGCCTGTTCGACCTGGACGCCGACCCCTGCGCGGTCGCGGACCGCCTCGGCGCCGACCCCGTCCTCGCCCCGCTGGTCGCGGCCCGCCCCGGCCTGCGCGCCCCGGGCGCGGCAGACCCGCACGAGGCCGCGCTCCGGGTCGTGGCCGGTGCGTCGGCGGCGGAACTCGTGGCGGCGTACGGAGAGGAGCTGGGCGTCCCCAGCGGCGGCCTCACCCGCCTCTTCCCACGCGCCGAGAGCCTGACGGAGACCGGTACGCCCGCGCTGCGTTCCCTGGCGACCGCTCTCGCCTCCGGCGACGTCATCCTGGACCCGGGCGCGGACCGAGAGCAGACCGAGCGCCGTCTGCTCGCCCTCCCCGGTATCGACGCCGCGACGGCCGCCCGTATCCGCATGCACGCCCTCGGGGACCCGGACGTACTGCTGCCCGACGACCCGGCGCTGCCGGCCGGCGCCGACCCGGAACGCTGGCGTCCGTGGCGCTCGTACGCCATGCAGCACCTGCGGCGAGCAGAGGGCGGCCGTCCGTAGACGGGACCCCGCCGCAGCCGCACGGACATCGCGGCACCAACAGGCGGGCGGGTGAACGCCGTTGTCCCCGGGACCGCCGCCCGCAGCGCGTTCCTGTTACGCGGAGGGGCGCCCCCTCCGCCCATGCGCTGCCGCGTGTGCCGTCACCCGTACGGACCAGCAACGCAGCGGCCCGGACGCCCGGCAGGCCGAGAGTGGATGGCGTCGCCCATGTCGTCCGCACCGGGAGCAGCCATGACCACCTTCAACCGCCGTGACGTCGGACTGTTCGTCCTGCGGGTCGGTACCGGCGCCGTGCTCGCCGCCCACGGCACGCAGAAGCTCTTCGGCTGGTTCGGGGGAGGCGGCCTGGAGGGGACCAGCAAGGGGATGGAGGCCATGGGCTTCCACCCGCCCAAGGGGAGCGCCCTCGCCGCCGGCCTCGCCGAGACGGGCGGGGGCGTGCTGCTGGCCCTCGGGCTCGCGACTCCGGCCGCCGGTGCCGTGGCGGCGGGCAACATGGCCGGAGCCGTCTCCGTCCACGCTCCGGCCGGCTTCTTCGCGCAGTCGGGCGGTTTCGAGTACCCGGCGTTCCTCGGATTCTCGGCGGCGGCCCTCGGCGTCGCCGGTCCCGGTCGGTACTCGCTCGACCACGTGACCGGCCACCGCTTCGACCAGCCGTGGACGGTCGCCGCCGCCTTCCTGGCCAGCGCGCTCGCGGCGGCGGCCGTCGTCGGCAAGCGCGTCAAGGACCAGGCGGAGCCTGACCCGGACGCGGAGCCCGAGGACCCCTTCGACGAGTGACCCGGCGTCCGCCGCGACGGCGTCCCGTGGCCGCTCCCGCCCGTCAGGACAGGCTCGCCACCACGTCCCGCACCCGGGCTGCCAGCGCCGGCGGCAAGGGTGCGTAGTGCAGCTTCGCCAGGTCGTTCTGGCCCTCCTCGCCGGCTGTGTACGTGAGGAAGGACTTGAGGGCCGGGAGCGCCCCGGCCGGTGTGCCCTTGTCGCAGACGACCTCGTACGTGACATGGACCAGCGGGTACGCCCCCGGGGCCTTGGTCGCGTAGTCGAACTCCACCGTCAGGTCCTTGCCGCCGCCGTCGCCCACCTCGGCCGCGGCGATGCCCGCCGACGCCGCCTTCGCCGAGACGGCGACAGGCTCCGGCGCACCGGTGTCCAGCCTGACCGTCGGAATCTTCTCCTCCGCGGCGGACGACAACTCGAAGTACCCGATGGCGCCGTCCGTGGTGTACACCTGCGAGGCCACGCCGTCGGAACCCGCCGCCGAATGGCCCCCCTTGGCCTGCCACGCCTTCTCCGCCTCGTAGGGCCAGTCCTCGGGGGCCGCGGCGGCCAGATAGGCGTTGAGGTTCTGCGTGGTGCCCGAACCGTCGGAGCGGTGCACCGCGCTGATCGGGGTCGGGGGCAGTGCGACGCCGGGATTCAGCCGCCGGATCTCCGGGTCGTCCCACGTGGTGATCTCCGAGTCGAAGATCCTGGCGAGCGTCGGCGCGTCGAGGACCAGGTCGTCCACGCCGTCGACGTTGTAGCCGACGGCGATCGGCCCGCCGACCATGGGCAGGTCGATGGCCCGGCCTCCGGGGCAGGACTGGCGGGACGCCTCGACCTCGTCCGGCTTCAGCGCGCTGTCCGTGCCGGCCAGCACCGTCGCCCCGCGCAGGAACTGGGCGACACCGCCGCTCGAACCGATCGCCACGTAGCGGATCTGCACCCCGGGGCACGCCTGCTGGTACTCCCGCATCCAGTGCCTCATCGCGTTCTGCTGGGCGGTGGAGCCCGACCCCGCGAGCTGTCCCTTCTGCGCGCAGACGATGTCGCTCGGCGCCTTGGCGGCGGCCCGCTCGCCGTCGCCGGTCGCACCGGTGCCGCACGCGGTCAGCGACGCGGCCCCTGCCAAGGCCGCCAGTCCCGCGCCGAGCCGTCGTAGCCGATTGATCCGTCCGTGCCGCACCTGCGTTCCCTCCCTGAGCCAGGGACACAGATGCTTTCCGACACGGATGCTCGTCCGGTGACGTCCAGGCAAACGGCGGGCGTCGTTCAGGTGTTCTTCGGTCCCGATGTGCCATCTGCTGTGCCGGTGGGGCGGCGGTCGCGGTCCGGGCCGTCGGCGGTCAGGCCGGCGACCCCCAGGCCGTTGTCAGCCCGTCCAGCCACGCCGGCGGCAGTTCGGCGGCGTCCCACTCCTCCCGCAGCGCGGACGGGGCCGTGGCGAGTCGCTCCAGCACGGCGATGCTGGTGGGGGAGTGGATGAGGGAGTAACGACCGTGGATCGCGATGCTGCTGCCGGGTCCGTAGCCCGCGTAGAGCCGCTCCAGGCGCACCCGATGGGCCGAGGCGAAATCCGCCAGCAGACCGGCGTAAGCGGCCCGTTGCCTGGAGGTCATCGTGCCGAGGACGGCGGTGAGCACCTGTTCGGTGACCTCGGGATCGAGGTCGGAGGCCGAGGTGAACGACAGGTAAAGGGGCGTGACCGCCACCTTCGCCCGCTCCACCTCCATCCTCCGGACCGGAGGGCGACGGTCGGGAGCGCCGTCCGACGGGTCGGAGCCGACGACGTGTTGCAGCGCTCGTTCGGCGATGGCGCCGAGCTCGTCGGCGACGGCCTGTGCGCCGTCGAGCAGGCCGGCCTCGTAGAGCTCGCCCTTGTCCCCCGGCGCGTTCCGCCCGATGCCGCTGACCTCCCTGTGCGCGAGGGCGAGGGCACCGGCCTCGACGAGTCCGATCAGCTCCTCCGCGTCACCGGAGTAGACGCCCGCCCGCGCGAGGAGCTGGAGGAGGGTCGTCCTGGCGTTGAGAACGCTGACCGCGTCCAGCTGTTGCCGTCCCTCGTCGGCGGCGTTCATCAGATCCTCCTCATCACATGGGCGGCGCGGTGCGCGTACGTTCCCGCTTCACGGTCCTCGGCCCTCGATGCTCTCAGTTCGGCGCTGCCGCCGTTGCGCCGACCGCCCGGAGACAGGAGGCGGGCTCGGGCCGCCCGGCCTCACCGGGGCCGTCGGCCAGGCCAGGCCGTCGACGGCGGCGTTGCCACGCGGGGCGGTCGGGAACACCGAGCGAGGCGTCAACGACCGGCGGGGCCCGCCGCGTCGAACACGCGCAGCTCGGGTCGACCACCGCGCCGACGGCACAGGCCGATGTCGGGTGGGCAGCATCTGCGGGGACCGCTGCGCCCGGGCGAGGACGTCCGCCTCGGAGTCCGAGGCCGGTGCGTCGCCGTACGGCTCGACGACCGTCTCGGCCGGCACGGCGACGCCGCCGACTCAGGCCCAAGTCAGTGTCCGCGAGTTCCTCACCTGCGGCGCCGGCTGGGAGCGGGCCGACGACTCACAGCCAGCCGTTGCGTTTGAAGCCTCGGTGGATGAGGAGGCAGGCGACCGCGATGGTGCTGAGCACCAGCGGATAGCCGTAGGTCCAGCGCAGTTCGGGCATGTGGTCGAAGTTCATGCCGTACACGCCGCACACCATGGTGGGCACGGCGACGACGGCGGCCCAGGCGGTGATCTTGCGCATGTCCTCGTTCTGGGCGACCGTCACCTGGGCGAGGTGGGCCTGGAGGATCGAGTCGATGAGTCCGTCGAAGGAGCTGATCCGCTCGGTGGCGCGGGCGAGGTGGTCGGCGACGTCGCGGAAGTACGGCTGTATGGCGGCGTCGACCGAGGGGCAGGGCTGGGTGGCCAGCACCGCGAGCGGGCGGGCGAGCGGGACGACGGCCCGCTTCAGTTCGAGGAGTTCGCGCTTGAGCTGGTAGATGCGTCCGGCGTCGGGGGCCTCGGACCCGCGTGGAGCGAACACGTCGGTCTCGACGTGCTCGATGTCTTCCTGGACCGCGTCGACGACGGTGAGGTAGTCGTCCACGACGTGGTCGGCGATCGCGTGCAGCACCGCCGAGGGGCCCTTGGCGAGCTGCTGGGCATCGGCTTCCACTGCCTCTCGCAGCGGTCCGAGCGAGCCGTGGCGTCCGTGGCGGACGGTGACGACGAAGTCGGGGCCGGTGAAAACCATGATCTCGCCGGTGTCGACGACCTCGCTGGTGGCCGTGAGCTGCTCGTGCTCGACGTAGGTGACGGTCTTGAACACGGTGAACAGGACGTCGCCGTACTGCTCCACCTTGGGGCGCTCGTGGGCGTGGACGGCGTCCTCGACGGCCAGCGGGTGGAGGTCGAAGAGTTCGGCGATGCCCGCGAACTCGTCCTCGGACGGCTCGTGCAGGCCGATCCAGACGAAGCCGTCCCCGTGCTTGCGGATCCGCCGGAGGGATTCCTCGATGCCGTCCGCCCCGGAGAGGCGGCAGCCGTCGCGGTAGGCGACGCAGTTGACGACGGTGGTGCCGAGCGGTGAGCGGGCTGGGTGGCTGAGGTCCACGCGGCGCGTCCGCCGGGCCAGGCGGGCCATCTTGCGCAGGCTTCCGACCATCGACATGCCGCCGCTCCTTCACCGGGTCCGGTCACTGGGCCGGAGCTCCCCACCGCCGGCCCGGGCGCCTTGTGCACCCCACCGGTACCCTACTTGCGTGGATGCGCAAGTAGAAGGGTGGAGCGCGGAGGCCGCTGACCGTGCGGTGGCCGTGCTGAAGGCGGTGGCCGACCCGTCGCGGTACCGCCTGCTGTGGGCGCTCAGCCGCCGTGAGCTGCCGGTGGGCGAGCTGGCGCGGATGCTGGGCGCGCAGGTGGCCGCGACCTCGCAGCACCTGGCGAAGCTGCGCGCGGCCGGCCTGGTCACCTCGCGGCGCGAGGGCACACGCGTCTACTACCGGGCGGCGGGCGTGCGCGGCCTGCTGGAAGAGGCGGCGCAGCTCGCGGGAGACGCCGGCACCGGCTCCGCGGGGCCGGGAGGCGGTCCCCGCAGGGAGCCGGCGGCCGTGGCAGAACAGGCGGAGCCCCCGGCGCGGACCGTGCGACGGTAGGGCTGCGCGCCTCCCGGCCGGAACAGGGGCACGGCCGGCCCGGCTGCCGCATGCCCGCGGTGCGGGCTCAGAGCCAGTCTCGGCGTTTGAAGACCACGTACAGGCTGACGCAGACCAGGGCCATCAGGGCGATGGCGAAGGGGTAGCCGAGGATCCAGTGCAGCTCCGGCATGTGGTCGAAGTTCATGCCGTAGACCGTCCCGATCAGGGTCGGCGCGAAGAGGATGGCAGCCCAGGACGAGACCTTCTTGATCTCGTTGTTCTGGGCATGGCCGGCCTCGGCCAGCAGCCGCATCTCCTCGTTCTGCGCCTGGGCGACCAGGGTGGCGTTGACGGTGAGGATGCTCTCCAGCATCTGGCGGAAGCTGTCCACGCGCTCGGCGGCCGTGGTGGCGTGGTCGGCCACGTCGCGCAGGTAGCGGCGCAGCTCCTCGTCCGTGCCGTACTTGTCGAAACCGGCCTCCAGGTCCCGCATGATCTTCAGCAGGGGGCGGGCGGCGCGCTGGAAATCGATCACCTCGCGCGAGAGTTCGTAGATGCGGCGGGAGACCTTCGGGTCGCCGCGGAAGACCTCGGTCTCGATCTCGTCGATGTCGTTCTGCCGCGGTCGTTGGTGTCCCTTCGGTGTCACTTCTCGGCGGTCGCCCCCGCCAGCCCCTGGCGCAGCAGGGCGTAGGCGTGATCCGCGTCGGCCACCGCCTCGGGGTGGACCTCGTCCGCGGACCGGCCGGCGACGATGCGCTGCCAGTTCACCGAGGCCAGGATGCGCTCGGTGGCGATGACCTGGCCGGCCAGCAGGGCGGCCGTGATCTCGCGGTCGGAGTCGAGCGCGTCGACCAGGGCCTGGGCGAGCGCTTCCTCGGCGTGGGCCAGGTACTGGCTGACGCGCGCCACCAGGCTCGGCGTGGAATACACGAGGTGGTGGAAGGCGAGGACGTGCTCGTCGTCGTTGAGCCCCGTGATGGGGTCACGGGCTGCCAGTCCGTCCAGGAAGTGCTGGTGCAGGGCGTCGATCGCGGACACCCCGGGCGGCCGCTCCGCGACGACGGTGCTGCTCACCGTCTGGTGGTCGGCGAAGCGGTGGACGACCAGATCTTCCTTGGTGGGGAAGTACTTGAACAGCGTGGGCTTGGAGACCTCGGCGACGGCCGCGATGTCGACGACCGAGACCTGGTCGAACCCGTGCTCAAGGAAGAGCGTGATCGCCGTGTCGGAGATCGTCTCTCGCGTTCGCTGTTTCTTGCGCTCCCGCAAGCCCATCGGCGCATTCACCACGCCATCCTAGCACATCCCTTACCCAGGCAATCAGGTAACCGAGTCTCTAAATTGACTTGGTTAAGAAATCAGCTCTAGTGTCCGCCAACGGAGACGGACCGGCCGGACGGACTGCCGCCCGCGGTGAGGGAAGGACATCAGGACATGGCACAGGCAACAGCGGCCTCCACCGAGAGGTCGGTGCGCTACCGGTGGTGGGGGCTTGGGGTGATCGCCCTGGCCCAGCTGATGGTCATGCTGGACACGGGTCCGGCTCGCCCAGGCGCAGCCGGGCCTCCGCCACCCGGTGCGCCACGCGATGAGCGTGCGCCCCAGCTCTCCAGGGCCTTGCCGCACGCCAGGAAGTCGCCGAGGGCGGCCTGAAGTCGCCCGGTGGCCAGGTGGAACTGGCCTCGGGCGTACAGGTAGTGCTGGCCGAAGAGAGTCTGGAAGACCGCCTCGGGCACCGGCCGGCCGAGCCGGGCCCGCGCCTCGTCGTAGCGTCCCATCGCGGTCAGCGCGTACACCGAAGTCGCCAGCGGCAGGCCGATGCTCAGACCCCAGCCCCGTGACGAGATCCGCGACAGGGCCAGGCCACTGTGCCGCTCGGCCTCCAGCAGCCGGCCCTGCCGGATGAGGTTCGCCGCCCGCAGCGAGGACAGCAGCGCGTCCCAGGTCGGGATGTTCCGCTCGGGGGCCGCCTCCAGGAGCGTGGTGCACCAGGCGTCGACCTGCTCGGTGCGGTCGGCATAGAACAGCGTCATCAGAGCCAGCCGGATGGTCTCAAGCGTCGGCGTCAGGCTGGACATCTCCAGTACATGCGCGGCGCCGACCACCGCCGGCTCGGGTTCGCCGCCCCGCAGTACGACGGACAGGGCAGTGTGGCCGCGTGCAGGCGCGGCTGTGCGGCGATCGCGGCGCAGCCGATCTCGTCGGCGACGTCGAGGGGCGCATCGCCGAACATGCGCCGGTGGAACGGCGGGCACAGCACGGACAGCCACCGCTGCAGCGCCCGCACCTCGGCCACGCCCTCCCCGCCCGGGTCGTCGGCCAGTCGGTCGGCCAGCTCCAGAACCTCCGTGGCCTCGTCCACATATCCGCGCCAGACCAGGTTCTTGATCAGGGGCATCACCCCCGACGTGGCCGTGAGATGCCCGGCCTGGAGCGCCTCCTTCAGTTCCGGGAGCCGGCGCATCGCCTTGGCCGGGTCGACCTGCCAGGCGGACAGCGTGCGCTGGAACAGGATCGAAGCCCGTTGGGGTCCGTCGGGGCAGATGGCGTGGGCCAGGTCGAACAGCCGCATCGCCTTCGGGAACTCGTCGTGGGCGAGCGCGTCGGCCCGGCTTCCTGGAGCAGTGGGGGCGCCCAGGCTTCCGCGATACCTCCGGCCGCCATGATGTGTTCGGCCACCGTGGCCGGATGGGCGTCGTTGTCGTGCAGCAGGACGGCGGCCCGGCCGTGCAGCCGGGCCCGTTCCTCGGCGGAGACCTCGTCTCCCAGCACCGTGGGCATACCCGGGTGGCGGAAGCCCGGGCCCACCAGCAGGCCGGCCTGGGTCAGCTCCTGCAGGTGCCGGGTGGTCGGACCGGTGCTGCTGCGGTCGAGCAGCACCTGCAGCGCGTCCGGCCCCAGCACCGCCAGGTGCCGGGCGAGATCGGCCGCAGGCGCGCTGGCCCGGTGGACACAGTCGACCACCGCGGAGTCGAACACCTCCCCGGCGACCGGACGTAATGTGGCCGTGTCCCAGCTGTGCAGGGCGTTGCGGGTGTCTTCGATCAGCGCCTGCGTCAGCAGCGGGCTGCCTCCGCTCGCCGCGTGGAACTCCACGGCGCCGGCCTCGTCGGCCGGCACGCCCAGCCGGTCGGCCAGCAGCAGCCGGACGTCGTCCACGGTCAGCGGGCCGACCCGGAGCTGATGGAACCCGGGCTGCCGGGCGAACTCGGCACGCGCGGCGGCGTACGGCGGCAGCGCCTGGGGCCGGTCGGTGAACACCGCCAGAACCCGGGAGGCGACCATACGGCGGGCGAGGTGGCCCAGGCAGCCCAGAGACTCCGGGTCGGCCTCGTGGATGTCGTCGACGGCGAGGACGAGGGGATGGTCGTCGGCCAATTCCATGACGGCCGCGCAGAATTCATCCATCGACTTGTCGCGTTCACCTTCCGGCGCCCGGGTGGCCGCCGCAAGACTGCGGCCGACGGCTGCGAGTGTGTCACTTGTATGCTGTGAAACTCCTTTGAATCGCCCTGTGTGGCAGAGGAGTTGGTGGACGACGGTCAACTTCGAAAGCCGGCGGCGATTTTCCGCCTTGGGGTTCTTCGAGTGGTCGCAAAATGCGGCCCGGGGAATCCCCTGGGCCGCACCATCTCGGACGGTCCGCGCCTCAGGCGGCGAGCGGCTCCGGCAGCGGCCGGGCGTGCAGGACGTCGAGCCGGGACACCGCACGCGTCACCACGACGTACAGCCGGTGCAGTCCGCGCGGCTCGGACTCGACGATCGCGGCCGGCTCCACCACGACGACATGGTCGTACTCCAGGCCCTTGACGACCGTCGCGGGCAGCACGGTCACCCGGGCGGCCGTGCCGACCTCCTCGGCCGTCGCCGTCTCGATGCCCGCCCGGCGCAGCGCCGCCGAGGTGGCGGCGACCGCGTCGTCGGCGGCGATGACGGCGACCGACCCCTCGCGGTCGAGGGCCGCGCGGACGGCGGACACGGTGGCGGACGCCAGGTTGTCGACGGCGCTGACCGTCAACTCGCCGTCATGGCGCAGCGAGCGGGCCGGCGGCACGTCCACGCCCAGTGCGCCCACCAGCCGGTTGGCCAACTCCATCACCGCGGCGGGCACACGGAAGCCGGTGGTCAGCGGGACGACCGTGGCCTGCGCCTTGCCCAGGTGCGTCAGCTGCTCCTGCCAGGTCCGTGCCGACCACGGCGCCGTCGCCTGGGCCAGGTCGCCCAGCACCGTGATGGAGCCGAACGCGCTGCGCCGGGCGATCGCCCGGCACTGCATCGGCGACAGGTCCTGGGCCTCGTCCACGACCACATGGCCGTAGCCCTCTGGGCGTTCGATGAGCCCCGCGACCTCGTCGAGCAGCAGCATGTCCTCGACCGACCAGGTGGCGCTCTTCTCCGACCGCGGAGGCTTCGCCCACAGCAGGGCCCGCTGCTCGGCGGCGTCGAACACCCCGTCCGCCGCGGCCTCCATCACCGCCGGATCGCTCAACAGCGTGGCCACGACCTCCTCCGGCCGCGCCACCGGCCACGCCGCCTCCAGCAGCGCGGCGACCGGCTTCGAACGGCCGATCTTGCGCGCCCAGGTCACGCTCTTCGGGCCGGCCCGCCGCTCGGCCTGCTGCTGGATCAGCGTGACCACCCGCGAACGCACATGCTCGCGGCCGATCCCGTACGGCACCCCCATGCCCCGCACCTCGTCGATGACCCGGGCCAGGTCGTACGAGTCCACCCGCCAGCGGTACGAGCCGTCGGTGACCGCGATGGACTCCTCCGGGTGCCCCACCCGGGCGTACAGCGCGCGCTCAAGGACGGTGGCCATACGGTCGCTGTGCTTCAGGACGCTGACGTCCTCGGATTCCGCCCGCCGCACCGGGTGCCGTGCGACGACGTCCTCCATCGTCAGCTGGGCGATGTCGATCTCGCCCAGCGATGGCAGCACCTCGGAGATGTAGCGCAGGAAGGTGCGGTTCGGGCCGATGATCAGCAGACCGCTGCGCTGCAGCCGCTCGGGGAACGTGTAGAGGAGATACGCGGCGCGGTGCAGGCCGACGGCGGTCTTGCCGCTGCCCGGGGTGCCCTGCACACAGACCGACTCGTTCAGCTCGCTGCGGACCAGGTTGTCCTGTTCCGGCTGGATGGTGGCGACGATGTCGCGCATCGGGCCGAGGCGGGGCCGCTCGATCTCGGCGGCGACGATCGCGCTCGCCGCGTCGCCGCCGTCGTCGCCGCGGGCGTGGTCGAGGTGCTCGTCCTCAAGTCCGGTGAGGTCCTCGGGAGCGCCGTGGCTCCACGGCGCCCACCCGAAGCGCCGCCGCACCGCGACGCCGCGCGGCTCCAGGGCGCTCGCCTGGTAGTAGGTGCGGGAGACCGGCGCACGCCAGTCGATCACCAGGGGCGGTGCGGCCGGGTGTTCCGAGACCCGCCTGCGGCCGATGTAGTACCGCTGCCGCCGGTGGTCCCCCGCCTCCTCGGAGTCCTCGAAGTCGAGCCGGCCGAAGAACAGCGGGCTGTCGGGCTCCTCCGCCATCTGCCGTGCGCGGGTGCGCAGGTAGCGGCCGAGCGCCTCGGCGCTCGCACCGTCACCCGACACGTCCTCACCCGCGACGACCTGGTACTGGGCATCGTCCACCTGCCGGGTCATCGCCTCGCGGCACACCGCGACGTACCCACGCTCCAGGGCCAGCTCGTCGTCGAGTCCGACGGCCTCCTGCGTGCCGTACGTGTCCTGGACGTGTGACGTCATCGATCGAGACCCTTCCGAGGTGACGGCCTTGCGCGCCACCCGGCAGGGCCGGACGGCGAATTTCCGGTCCCAGCATAACTGAACCGGGTTAATAGACTGGCTGAGTTGTGTTATTGGCGGCCGGTTGTCGTCGAACAGCGCTCCCTGCGGCCGGTCACCGCCGGGCCGCGATCAGCGCGCCCAGCACCGCCGCACGCACCAGATGGCCAGGGGCGTACAACTCCTTGCCGATCCACAGCGGAGGATGGCGCTCGAGATCCAGACCGTGCTGCAGCAGGAAGGAGCAGCCCCGGCGTACGGCCTGTGCCGCATACCCGGCCCGGGTGCCGTCGTCGCCGGTCAGCCCCAGCAGGGTGCGCACCGCGTAAGCGGTCTCCTCCGCCGTGCCCTCCCAGCGGCCCCGGGGCGGGCGGGGACCCGGCCGGCCCCTCGAACGTGTCCTGCCACAGGACCCGCCACGACGGCGGCACGGTCGCGGCGGACGCGGTGGACGGGGCGGTGGCGTGGTTCTGGTTCACGGTCTCCATGTCTTTCTCAGGCTCCGTCTTCCTCAGGTTCCCGGGCCGACGGTGCGGCGGCGTCCGGATCGAGGTGGGCGGCCATGGCGAGCGGGGTGGGACGGGCGAACAGGTCGGCCAGGCGTACCGGCACGCCGAGTGTCTTCTCGATGCGCTGCACGAGCTGGGCGCCAAGCAGCGAATGCCCGCCGCTGTCGAAGAAGTCGGCGTGCGGGCCGAGGGCGGTCCGGCCGAGCGTGCTCTGCCACAGGGCGAGCAGCCGCCCGGCCGTCCCCGTCTGCGCCTCCGTCGAGGCCTCCGCCGGCCCTGCGGCCGCGGCGCTCCGCTCGGAGCGGCGCTGCTCGGCGAGGCGGGTCAGCGCGAGATGGTCCCGCTTCTCGTTGGCGGTGGTCGGCAGCGACTCCAGCACGACGATCTCCTGGGGCACGGCGGCGGAGGGCAGCAGGGACCGGGCATGTGCGTCAGCCCGGCGCTGTCCACCCCGGCCGCCCCGGCTGCCCCGTTCGCCGGTTCCACGAAAGCGACCAGGGCGGCGTCCGGCCCGCGCCGGCCCACCACGACGACGGCGACGTCCCGTACGTCCGGACGGTCGAGCAGCACCGCCTCCACCTCGCCCAGTTCGATCCGGTGGCCGCGCAGCTTGTCTGAGGGTCGGTCCGGCCCAGCAGCTCGACACTGCCGTCGGACCGCAGCCTGGCCAGGTCGCCGGTGCGGTAGTGGCGCCCGTACACGGGGTGGTCGCCCGCGGAGGACGGGCAGCTTGCGGGCCGGGGCCTGCAGGAGGCCCATGGCCGCCGGCATGGCCTTGTACGACCGGGGCAGGCGGTCACTGACGGGGTGGGACAGGTCGGGAGGCGGGACTTGACGAGGCGGCGCCTGCTTGGAGGGCGTGCGAACTCGACTCACGTCAGGGCGGATGGCGCCCAATCAAAAGGCGCGGGCGCGGCCCCGCACCCGCAAGCCGACCCGGTCGCCGAGCGCGTACGGGAGCGCCGACGGGTCGAAGATGCGGGCGGTCACCTCCGTCCCGTCCGCGAGGCGCAGCACCAGGAGGGCGTCGTGGCCCTGGAAGTCGCGGCGTACGACGGCGGCCGCGACCGTGCTCGCATCGCCGAGTGGCACCACATCGATCTGTTCGGGGCGCAGCAGCACCCGCGTGCTCGCGGCCGCGGTTCCTGCGGCGCGGTCGACCGGGACAGTGCCGAGCGAGGTCCGGGCGAGGTCGCCGTCGACGGTGGCTCGCAGCCAGACCGCCTCGCCGACGAATCCGGCCACCCAGGGATCGGCGGGTGAGCTGTAGACCAGCTCCGGTGGTCCGCTCTGCACGATGCGGCCGTCCCGCATCACGGCGACCTCGTCCGCGATGGACAGCGCTTCGGCCTGGTCGTGCGTCACGAGGACGGCCGTGGCGCCGTCCGCGCGAAGAGCCTGGCGCACATCATGGCGCACTTCGGAGCGCAGGGCGGCGTCAAGGGCGCTGAACGGCTCGTCGAGCAGGACCACCGGCGGGCGCGGTGCGAGCGCCCGCGCGACCGCGACGCGCTGCTGCTGGCCGCCGGAGAGGTGGTACGGCATCCGGTCCTCGAAGCCGGACAGGCCCACGAGCTCCAGGATCGAGGCGACGCGTCCCGCCCGCCGCGCCGACCGGTCGAGACCGTAGGCCACGTTCCCGCGCACGGACAGGTGGGGGAAGAGCGCGCCCTCCTGGGGCACCACCGTGATCCGGCGCCGCTCGGGCGGCACCGCGGCACCGGGGGCGGCGACCGTGCGGCCGTCGATCCGGATCTCCCCGGCGTCCACGGCCTCGAAGCCGGCGACACAGCGCAGCAGTGTGGTCTTGCCGCAGCCCGAGGGGCCGAGCACCGCCGTCAGGGATCCCGGGCGGACGACCAGGTCCACGCCGCGCAGGGCTCGCACAGGGCCGTACGCCTTGTGCACTCCGCCGATGCGCAGTTCGGCCATGTCAGCCGCCTCCCTTGGCGAGGACACCCGTACGCACCGAGAGCCACCAGGTCGGCACGGCGGCGATGAGCACCAGCAGGGCCGCGTAGGGGGCGGCCGCCGCGTACGCGGAGACGGCCGTCCGCGTCCACAGCTCGGTGGCGAGGGTGTCCATTCCGGTGGGGCGCAGCAGCAGCGTGGCGGGCAACTCCTTCATGCAGGTGAGGAAGACGAGTGCGGCGCCGGCGCCGATGCCGGGCGCGGCCAGCGGCACGGTCACCGTCCGCAGTACGTACAGGCGCCGCCGCCCGAGAGAGCGGGCCACCTCCTCCAGTTCCGGTGGGGCCTGCACCGCGGCGGCGCCGACGGCGGCGACCGCGAGGGGCAGGAAGAGGGCGGCGTACGACAGGGCGAGCAGCCAGACGGTCTGGTAGAGCGGGTACACCACGTTGATCCCGAAGAAGACCAGTGACAGCCCGATCACCAGACCCGGCAGCGCGTGCGACACATAGGCCAGGCGGTCGAGGGCGACGGCGACAGGTCCCGGCGCCCTGGCCGTCAGTAGTCCGAGCGGCAGGGCGAGGAGCATGACGAGCGCCGCTCCGGCCAGGGACACGGACAGGGAGTTCCCCGCCGCCACGGCGATCTGGGTCGTCGACCCGGGCCGTGAGACGCCTTCGCCGAACCACCGGACCAGGCTCGCCGCCGGAACCCCGAGGGACAGCGCCGCGACGCCGGCGAGCCAGAGCAGGGCCGGCCACCGCAGGCCCCCCAGACGCAGCCGTACCGGTGGCCGCCCCGCCCCGCCGCCGAGCCGGGCGTACCGGGCTCCACGACGCCGGGTCAGCTGCTCGGCCAGAAGGATGACCATGGTGAGCACGACGAGCACGGTGGCGAGCACGAGTGTGCTCGTGCGGTCGAAGCCGAGATTGATCGCCGTGAAGACGGCCCGGGTGAGGACGTCCACGCGCAGGATGGAGACGGCGCCGAAGTCGGAGAGCACATACAGGGCGACGAGCAGCGCCCCCGCCGCGACCGCGGGCCGCACCTGGCGCAGTGTCACGCCGAGGAAGGTGCGCCACGGGCCGCGCCCGAGCGACCGTGCCACCTCCTCCTGCGCGGGGTCGGCGCTGCTCAGCGCGGCCGCGACCGGGAGGTGGACGTAGGGGTGCGACACCAGCGTGAGCACGAGTGCCGCGGCCCAGAAGCCCTCGAAGCGCGCGGAAGCGGGGACGGTGGAGACCCATGCGAACCCGGCGACGTAGCTGGGCACGGCGAGCGGCAGCGCGGCCAGTACGCCGAAGAACCGTCGCGCGGGCACGTCGGTGCGCGTGACGAGCAGCGCCGATGTCACGCCGAGTACCGTGCACGCCGCGGTGACCACCGACGCCAGCGCGACGCTCCGGGCGGTCAGTGCCCCGGTCCGCGCGGTGAACAGCTCGTCCGCGATCCGGGCCCAGCCGGCGTCGGCCACCCGGACCCCCAGGTAGGCCAGGGGGATCAGGGCGACGCCGACGCCGAGTGCGGCGCCGAC
This sequence comes from Streptomyces sp. NPDC049597, assembly GCF_040675505.1. NCBI lineage: Bacteria > Bacillati > Actinomycetota > Actinomycetes > Kitasatosporales > Streptomycetaceae > Streptomyces > Streptomyces sp. NPDC049597. Next base: position 6,356 of record NZ_JBFAOY010000006.1, on the reverse strand, counting down.
AGCGAGGGCCGGACGCGGGAGCGGGCGCCGGACCCGGCGGAGACCGAGGGCGGGCGGCGTACTCAGGCCAGCCCCGAAGCCTTGATCATTTCGACCGTGGTCCGGAGGTCGGCCAGGTCGTCGAGATCGATGTCCGGCGCGTCCAGCGAGGAGAGCGCGGGCAGTCCGGGAGCGCTGTCGACACCGGCCACCAGCGGATACTCGTATGTCTCCGTGGCGAAGTAGGACTGTGCCTCGGTGCCCAGCAGGTAGTCGACGAACGCGCGGACGTCCGGATCGTCCTCGGCCTTGCGCAGTACGCCGACTCCGGAGACATTGACGAGGGAGCCGACGTCCCCGTCCCGGAAGAAGTGGTTCTTCGCCTTGAGGGCGTCGACGGTGGTGCCTTCCTCCTTGGCCAATTCGTACACGTAGTAGTGGTTGACCAGCCCGGAGGCGATCTTGCCGCTGTTGACATCGGCGACGATGGGGGCGTTTCCCTCCCTGATCTGTGCGTCGTTGGCCTTCAGCCCATTGAGGAACTCCTGGGTGCGCTCGTCTCCGTGCTCCACCCGCATCGCGGTGACGAACGCCTGGAACGAGCCGTTGGTCGGCGCGATGCCGACCTTGCCCTTCCACTCGGGACCGGTCAGCTCGAACACCGACTTCGGGAGATCGGCCACGGGGACCTGGCCGGTGTTGTAGACCATCGTGCGGACCCGGCCGGTCACCCCGACCCACTGGCCGTCCTTCGACCGGTAGGCGTCCGGCACCTTGTCCAGGACCTCGTCCGGCAACGTGGTGAACAGGTCCTGTTCGGCCACGGCTCCCAAGGCGCCGGCGTCCTGGGCGAGGAACACATCGGCCGGGCTGCGGTCGCCCTCCTCCTGGAGCTGGGCGGCCATCGCCGCGGTGTCGCCGTACCGCACCTCGACCGTCGTGCCGCTCGCCTGGCGAAAGCGGTCCAGCACGGGCTTGACCAGGGATTCGCTCCGACCGCTGTACACGGTGATCTTCCCGTCGGAGGCTCCGTCTGCCTGTTGTCCTTCCGCGGTCTCGTCCCCGCCGCAGGCCGCGAGAGTCAGCACCAGCAGACCGCCGACGGCCGCAGCCGTGGCGCGTCGTGCGACGCCTGTCCGGTGGCCGTTCCCTTGAGCTGTGCGCACGCTCTCACTCCCTGATGACGGGTCGAGGGTCCATTAGGTCAGCCTTGCCTCATTTAGGGCAGGCTAATTCGGACATGTCCCCATGCGGCCGCGACACGGCGAGAGCGAGGCGGAGTCAGCTTCCCGGCTGTTCGACCAACTGGGCGATGTACAGCGCCTCGCCGAGCTTGTCGAGCAGCGCCAACTGGGTGTCGAGATAGTCGATGTGGCTCTCCTCGTCCTTGAGGATCGACTCGAAGATGTTGGCGGACGTGACGTCGCTCTTGGCCCGCATGACGTCGATGCCGCGCCGGAGGCGATCGACGGCCTCCGCCTCCACCTCCCGGTCGGCCCGCAGCATCTCCTCGACCGTCTGTCCGACGCGGACGTGGAAAAGGCGCTGGTAGTTCGGCAGGCCGTCCAGTACGAGGATCCGGTCGGTCAACGTCTCCGCGTGGTTCATCTCGTCGAACGACTCGTGCCGCGTGTGGGCGGCGAGCTTTGTCCAGCCGAAGTTCTCCTGCATCTTCGCGTGCAGGAAATACTGATTGATCGCGGTCAATTCGGCGGTCAACTGTTCGTTGAGGAATTCGAGAACCTCGGAATCGCCCTTCATGGAGATCGGCTCCCTTCCGCACGTGTCAGGGCGGATGCCTCCATCCTCACGCCGCTCGCTTGATCACATCCAGGAAGCATGCCCTTACCGCCGAGCACGGCCACGGCACAACTGCCTCCGGCCTCGTCCTCGCCGTCGGGCATCGGTGCCGTGCATCCGGCGCATGGGCGTTCGGTTAATCTGGCTGTGCCGGGTGACGCCGGCTCGGCGTCAGGCTCGGGTTCCGGTGCCGCCGCGGTGGAAACGCAGGGACGGAACGGGCAGAGGCGGACCACAGGTGAGAGACGGAGACCGGGCCTGTGCCCGTCGCGGGCCGGCTGTGGCGGGACATGCGGCAGGGGTGACGAGGGACGCGGGTCCCGGCCCGGCACCGAGGGTGAGGCGTCGTGGATAGGGTCGCGCTCACGGCTGCGGCACTGTACGCCGTCGTTCTTCTGCGCGCCGGAGGGACATTCGCCGTCGGGTGGCTCGCGGGTGCCGGTGCCAGGCGCAGCAAGCTCGCCGGTCGGATCTCCTCGGCCAGGTTCCAGCGCGCGGAACGGGCGATCCAGCGATGGGGCGCGCCGGTGGTGGCCGTCTCCTTCCTGACCATCGGTTTCCAGACTGCTGCCAACTTCCTCGCGGGCAGTATGCGTATGCCCCTGCCGCGCTACCTTCCCGCACTGTTCCTTGGGGGAGCGTGCTGGGCGCTGGTCTACGCGACCGCCGGGCTCGGCGTGCTCGACCTCCTGGCAAGACTGCTCGCCGCGCCGACGGCAGTCCGTGTGGCCGCCGTCGCCGCTCTTCTCCTCGCGGTCTGCGGGGTGGCGGTCCACCTCCGAAGAAGGCGATGCACCCGGTCTGATGACTGACGGCAGCAGCGAGCCGGGAGGAAGAGCGAAGCAAGTCGCCTCGGCTCGAACGCGCTGACCCCTGGGGAGAGTTGAGGCCGATCGCCTGGGCCGGTCGAGCGCAGTACGCGCTCGACCTCACCGGCGGCCCCGACGGGCAGCAGGACGACGTCCTCGTACGGGAGTGGCTGCGGGCCGGCGTCGAACTCGTGGGCGGGACCGCCGCCGACGACACCGCGGCCGCCTGGCTGCGCGCCGTCGCGGCCGTCATCGAACTGAAGCAGCTGACCCGGGCGCGGGGCGGGAGTACGTGATCCGCGCAGCCGATCCGACTACGGCGGCGGCTGTGAACGCGGTACGCCGTCCCGCTCACGACGCCGGGCACGTTCGGGAGCATGCTCGACGTGCGGCCCGACTCCCTGTCTACCGCCTTCGCCCCTGACTGCCGCCCGGACCGCCGGAGTGACGGTGATCACGGAGACCCTCCACGGGGGCGTTGCGTAGGCTGGGATCGTCGTCGCGGTGCGGGAGCGGAGGGCCGGTGCGGCCCTCTCGATCCGACCTGACGATGTCTCAGGAAAGTCAGTGAGCGGTCAGTCCGAGTCCTGGTAGACCGGGGAACGGCTGACCGGACACGCGACTCGCCGTAAGGTAGGGAAACCGCACTTGACCTGCACGAACGCAGGCAGGGAGCCTAGGTTCAGGAGTACCTCGATGCTGCGCACCATGTTCAAGTCCAAGATCCATCGCGCGACCGTCACCCAGGCCGACCTGCACTACGTCGGCTCCGTCACCGTCGACCGCGACCTCATGGACGCCGCCGACCTCCTGCCCGGCGAGCTCGTGCACATCGTCGACATCACCAACGGCGCCCGCCTGGAGACCTACGTCATCGAGGGCGAGCGCGGCAGCGGAGTCATCGGCATCAACGGGGCGGCCGCCCACCTCGTCCACCCCGGCGACCTCGTGATCCTCATCAGCTACGCCCAGGTCGACGACGCCGAGGCACGCGCCCTGGTGCCCAGCGTCGTCCACGTCGACGCCGGCAACCGGATCGTGGCCCTCGGAGCCGACGCGTCCGCACCCGTGCCCGGCACCGACACCGCGCGCAGCCCCCACGCCGTCGTCTGACCCCCCGCGTTCCACCGCCGGCGGGGACCGCCCGCCGGCGGCCCCGTCCGACGCATCGAGGAGAGAACCCCGCCGTGGGAGAGATCGAGATCCGCGACAACCGGTCCGCCGGACTGCTGGAAGCGCACCTGGACGGGGAGGTGGCCGGCCGCATCGCGTACTTCGTGCTGGCCGGCGACACCGCCGCACTCGTCGCCGTGCACACCGTGGTCGAGCCGGGCCACGAGGGGCAGGGCATCGGGGGCGCGCTCGTGCGGGAGTTCTACGCGACGGCGGCGCGCGAGAACGTCCCCGTCGTACCGCTGTGCCCGTACGCCGCGAAGTGGGCGCTGAAGCACCCCGAGGAGGCGCCGGCCGCGCCCGCCGATCTCGTCCGGGAGGCCGAGGAACAGCTCAAGGCACACCCCGAGCTGTGACGACAGCGGCACGCTGAGCCCCGGGACCGGCGGCGGTACCGCCGCCGGTCCCGGGGCATCCCGGGGGCCCGTGCGGCAGCGTGCCCGGCCCGACGGGAGGACACTGTGAAACACAAGCACTGATGTCGGCCCGGGGGGCATGCACAACCGCACAGGGCCGTACGCGACCGCGGCGCCATGAGCCGTGATCCGATCCCTGCACCTGGGGGGTTTCCGGAGAAGCCATGGCCATTCACCGCATCGGACACGAGATCAGCGTCCTCGGCGACCACCTGCCGGTCCCGGGCATCGGCTACCTCACGGTCAACGCCTTCGTGCTCCACGCGGCCGAACCCGTCGTCGTCGACACGGGACTCGGCCTGCCCGACCGCGCCTTCCTCGACATGGTGGGCAGCGTCGTCGACCCCGAGGACGTGCGCTGGATCTGGCTCACGCACCCCGACCGCGACCATACGGGCGGGCTGTTCGCGCTCCTGGCCGCGGCGCCGCGGGCGCGCCTTGTGACCACGTACCTCGCCGTCGGCATCATGTCGACCGAGCGGCCCCTGCCCCTGGAGCGGGTCCACCTGCTCAACCCGGGGCAGTCCCTCGACGTCGGCGACCGGGTCCTGCGCGCCTTCCGGCCCCCGCTGTTCGACAACCCCGCCACGGTCGGCTTCTACGACGACAAGTCGGCCGCCTGCTTCAGCTCCGACTGCTTCGGCGCCCCCATCGCCAGCGCCGACCTCGCCGCGGGGGCCACCGCGGGCGACATCAAGGACGACGAGCTGCGGGCCGGGCAACTGCTGTGGGCCACCGTCGACAGCCCCTGGATCCACTGCGTCGACCCGCAGAAGTACGCGGCCAGTGTGCGGCCGCTGCGCGAGATGGAGCCCGAGGCCGTACTGAGCACCCATCTGCCCCCCGCGCTCGGCATGGCCCCGCAGATGATCGACAACATCTCCGCGGCGCCCGAAGCCGATCCGTTCGTCGGCCCCGACCAACAGGCGCTGGAGCAACTGCTCGCCGGCTTCGAGGCAGGAGGCGGCGCCCCTCGATGAGCCCCGGTGCCGCCCCAGGCTGGTGCGAGTCGGTACGCCCTACGATTCCGGCATGCTGGCACTGCTGCACACGTCCCCGGTCCACGTCCCGGTCTTCGACGCCCTGCGCGACACCCACCACCCGGCCCTGCCGCTGCGGCACCTCGTCCACGAGGACCTGCTCGCACGGGCCCGGCGCGACGGTCCGGACGCGGTCGCGGCCGCCGTCGCCGACGTGATCGCCGGCGCCGCCGCGGACGGCGCCCATGCCGTGCTGTGCACCTGCTCGACCATCGGCGGCGTGGCCGAGGCGGCCGCCGACCGGGCCGGCGTCCCCGTGCTGCGGGTCGACAGGCCCATGTGCGCCGCCGCGGCCCGCCGGGAACGGGTCATGATCGTGGCCACCGTCGCCAGCACACTCGAACCGACCGCGGCCCTCATCCGCGAGGAGGCCCGCGGCCGTCAGCCACGGCTGCGCACGCTGCTCGTCGAGGACGCCTGGGAGCGTTTCGAGGCGGGGGACCGGGACGGATACCTCGACGCCGTGGCGGCCGCCGTCGACGAGGTGCGCGACGCGGACGTCGTCGTACTGGCCCAGGCGTCGATGGCGGCCGCGGCGGCCCGGACCCGGACGGCGCTGCCGGTGCTCTCCAGCCCGGAGCCCGGTCTGCGGGCCGCGGCCGGGGCGGCCGCGTCCGCCGCCGGCCCCGCGGCGGGGCGCCCGGCGGCCGACGGCACCCCCGGCTCCGGTCCGTGACCTCAGGCTTCGCCGCATCCGGTGGGACCTCGGGTTTCGCCGCATCCGGTGGCCTGACGACTGGACCCGGCGAGGGTGGGAACGCGCACCCGTAGAGACCGGGAACGCACCCCCTGGAGGTCCGGCATGACTCACCCCTACCCTGATCCCGCACCTCCCGTCCCCACACCGGATCCCGGCGTGCCCCCCGATCCGGGGCCGCTGCCCGGGCCGGTGCCGACGCCGACGCCCCAGCCGGGCCCCGCACCGGACCCGATCCCGACACCGCCGGGACCTGCTCCGGAGCCCGTACCGCCTCCCGAACCCCAGCCGGGCCCTGCCTGACCGGACCGGCCCCCCGACCGGCCGCAGACACGGCCGGTCGGGCCGGTCCGGGCACGGAAGGTCCCTTCGGCGGCGGTTCGGGGCACGGAAGGCCGCCCGGCGCCGGTCTGGGGTACGGAACCCCTTCGGCGGCGGTTCG